>DUGT01000100.1:0-1382 GCA_013331275.1 Methanosarcina sp.
GGTTGTGCTTTCATCAGCCATAACTAGCACCTCGTGTTATCAGGATTATTTAAGGGCTTCAAGCTTCTGGGCAATGTCCTGGATCATTTCAGCTGCTTTTCCTGCATCTATGATTGCGACAGTTGCGCAGGACACACCAAGCCCACTGGCTGCACCGAGTTCTTTCTGGTTTTTAATGAAGATATAAGGTGCTTTCTTTTCCTCGGAAAGGGGAGCAATGTGAGCAACAATCTCGGCAGGCTCGATATCCTCAGCGATAAGGACAAGCTTTGCATTGCCTCTTTCGATTGCTTTTGTGGCTTCATTGGTGCCCTTTTTAATCTTTCCAGTATCTCTGGCAAGCTCCAGAGCTTCAAGTGCTTTGTTTGTAAGTTCTTCTGGAACGTCGAATTTAGCTAATTGTGCCATATAAGATTCTCCTTCGAAATTGCGAGTACCGCAATTTTTCATCAATCATAGGTTTTTAACACATATCTGTCAACATTGAAATCAAATATTAAATCGAAACCATTAGACTTCAACGCGGAGAGTAAATGAGTTGAAATATAGATACTGCTAGCTAAATGCTGCAGATCGAACCTTAGAAGTACATGATCACCTATAAACTTTCTGCTTGAAAACGTGAGTCATAAACCAAAAGCAGAAGTAAAGTAATAAGAAATTCCTATATATAAGGTTATTTTCAGTTCCAGGATAAAAACGAATTAATACGTCATGGTTATAAGGAATGTAAGAAATTTTGCTTTTATGGACACAATTTACTATGAAGCTCATAAAAATCTTTATATTAACCTTACAAACCGCTGCAGTTCAGACTGTGTCTTTTGCATCCGTAATTTTGCAGACGGAGTTTATGGATATGACCTGAGGCTTTCAAGAGAACCGACAACAGAGGAAGTTATTGAAGCACTTGAAGAGCTAAACCTTTCAAAATACAGGGAAATCGTATTCACAGGCCTTGGAGAGCCAACCCTCAGGTTCGACGTGGTGCTTGCAGTAACACGCTGGCTGAAAAGCCGGAATATTCGAGTCAGGTTAGATACCAACGGACAGGCAGCACTGATAAATCCGGGAAGAGATGTGATCTTAGAACTGAAAACCGTAGGAATAGACTCTATTTCCGTGAGTCTGAATGCCGAGTCCAAAGAAAAATACAATAAGCTCTGCAGGCCGACTCATGAAAATGCTTATTCTGCAGTACTTGATTTTGTTAAGGAAGCAAGGAAGGCAGGAATCAGTACACGGGTCACAGTGGTTAATGTACCCGAAATCGATCTGGACGAATGTAAAAAGCTTGCGGATGAGCTTGATTCGAGCTTCCACATAAGGACTTTGTCCGAAGCTGCAAGTAAAGAAATCTGAACGCTGTTAAAAGTAAGATA
>DUGT01000100.1:1543-4069 GCA_013331275.1 Methanosarcina sp.
ATAAAAGTAAAAGAGATAACAAGTAAATTATATTACTGTAGAATACGATGTAGAAAAGAAAACACTATAATGAGTAAATTATATTTTTGCTGAATAAATTATGTTTCCTACTGAATGAATTATGTTTCTTATTGAGTAAGTTATGTTTCTTGCTGAATAATATTTCTGTTTGGTTTAATATAGGAAAATACGATAATATATTTCTATTTAAAAGATTTTGTGACTCTGTTCTAAAATCTAATGATTTTTACATTTCTTGATTGAAAATCTGAATTCTCAAGAAGAATTCTGTTTTCATTAGAATCAATATTCGACATCTAAAGACTTCAACCCATGGATATATTCATGAGGATTATGACCAATTATAAAATCCTGACCAATTATAAAATCTAGTGATTTTGAACTTTACATTAGTCACTGGATTTTGGAACAGAGTCACTATCACTGCAAAATACTATGATATCAGTTCCTGAATATGGTAATCTTCTCTGAATATTACAGAACTGGAAGTTTACGCCTCCATATCCATATATGTGAAACCTCACATTTCTGAATATTCCTGGTGATTTTCAGACCTGTGTTTTTTCATCATCAAGGTTCTCGAAGTCTTCCAGGTCTTCTTTTTTCTCGACCCGTTTTTTAAATTTTCGATTATTCAGGTAGATAGCTACTATAAAAACTGCCAGTAAAAGAAATATGGGATATTTAAAGAAAGTAAGAAGTCCCGAAAGCCTTGATGAACTCTCTATAGAGGCTGAACTCTCTATAGCCGGATCATTTTCATCTTTTATATCATCTGATACTTCACCTGAGGAAGCTGAAGCAGTCTCAACTACGTTTTCAATACCTCCCGTTACTACTATTCCTTCTTTTAAAGGCAGTCCGAGTCCCTCTCCTGAGAGGAAATACTCATTTCCAAAGAGCCGTGCAAAAACTGAAGAATTTCGTTCAAAAAGATACGCTGCTCCGTCATCACTCGATGCAGCAAGGGTTGAGCTATCGAGAGAAACAGACACACTATTAATATTTCCTCCGCAACTGTAGTTCCAGAACTCATTCCCGTCCAGATCCAGCACGTAAAGCGTATCGTCCCAGCTTCCTGCTGCAATGAATGATGCATCCGGTGAAATTGCAACACTGTAAATATCTTCTTTTGCCTTGTAGTCCCAGAGTTTTGTACCTGTATCATTAAACAGGTAGATTTTATCATCAAAACTTCCTGCTGCCAGATAGGAGCCGTTATTTGTCAGGGAAACACTGCTAATCCAGTAAGCAGGATTGTGTATCCAGGAAAAATCACCTTTCTGGTTAAGGAGATAGACATTATAATTAGAACCTCCGGCAGCCACATAATTGGCCTGTGGAGTGATGCACACACAATTAATTACACTGCCTGTTTTTCGTTTCCAGATATTATTTCCTTCTTTATCAAAGAGGTAAATGTAATAACTGGAACCTCCGGCTGCAACGTAAGTGCCATCTATGGAGAGAGCTATGCTGCGGACGGAATTTTCTGAATCAAAATTCCATAATAACCTGCCTTCGTTATTAAAAAAGTAAATCTTGCCGTCTTCACTGCCTGCTGCCACATGTGAACCATCGGAAGAGACCACAACACAATTCACGCTGCCCCCGGTTTCGTAACTCCAGAGTAATTTTCCTTCCCTATTAAAAAAGTATACTTTCTTATCGTTACTTCCTGCAGCTACACGAGACCCATCTGGAGAGATTGATACGGTATAAACAATATCTCCAGTAGTATAATTCCAGAGTTCCTTCCCCTCGGAACTAAAAAGAGAAACATTATGATTAAAGTCCCCAACTGCAATATAATCCCCACTGGAAGAAAGAGAAACCGTATTAACTATACATCCTGTTTCGCATTTGCAGAGAAGGTCAAAAGCTCTGAGTTCCGAAAGATTTACGTCCCCATTATTGTTCGGGGTAACAGAGTCTGCAGCTCCCGAATCTGCAAACAGGCCGAAGAGCAGACCCAGTGCTATAAGTAACCATATTCCCGCTGACTGTCTCATAATAAATATAGTTTATGAGTTTATTCCACATGAATTTTTTGCAAGAGTTTTGTATTAGAAAAAAGAAAAAGGACGGCACTATAGAGAAAGGACAGTATTTTATAAAGAACATTTACGGATTAAAATTGTGCTTTGAGTTTAAAGCCAGCAAAATTATCAGTAAGGATTTTGAATTTAAAGGCAGCAAAGATGGGATTGTCGTAAAACGAAATTATTAACCGGATAGATTTTGGAAGCTAAGAGAGTTTTAGCTTTTAAATCTGACCGGAAACAATATTTTTGTCCACTTTCCAGGTTTGGTCAATAATTTTCCACTACCTTTCAGCTATGGCCATTTATTATTCATAAAGTATAATTACTCACTTTTTACAGTGACATAGCCCGACCTTGTTATCGAACTGCTGCCATCAGTATTAGTTACATTTAAAGTAACGTTATAAGTTCCAGGTTTTGTGAAAGTGTGCGTAGCATTCATCGCATGCTTTGAATTAAT
>DUGT01000068.1:0-126 GCA_013331275.1 Methanosarcina sp.
TAACGAAGGGTCTAATGCAGGAGCAACTGTTAACGAAGGCTCAAACGCAGGATCAACTGCTAATAATGGAGAAAATGCAGGAGCAACTATTATTAATGGACCAGATTCAGGGAACACTGAAAATAA
>DUGT01000068.1:346-3255 GCA_013331275.1 Methanosarcina sp.
GCAACCATTATTAATGGATCTGACTCAGGGAACACTGCTGAACAGAGTTCAGAGGATGATAATAATAGCACCGCTAGTAATGGATAAAATTGTGAACAACGTTAATTCTGGTAGAATTCAGAAAGTACTGTAAAATATAAGATATAAATAAATCTAAAATACAAAAAACGAACTGTATTGACATGATATCCTTGGCAGGATTTATGCAGTTGCCTGGCCTGCAGGCAACTTTTTATTTCATGGTCTTAAAATAAGGTATATTCTTAGTCTTTGCTCTTAATATTAGAAACTTTATGCATGTGTCCCTGATCGCCATGCTTATGCTTTTCATGGTGCTCGTGTTCGTGGTTATGTTCGTGTTCGTGGTTATGTTCGTGTTCGTGGTTATATTCCGGCTCGATTTCGTTTACTTTTATTTGCTTTCTCTCAAAGACCTCATGCACCGAACTCTTTACAGTGGCTTTAACAGCTTCCTTGTCAACATTTGAGACTGCTGAAAGTATCTTAAGGGTAGGAGTTGCTCCTTCCTGTGACTTAATCACATCTTCCTGTGACTTTTCATAATATGCTGTAATGCTCTGTTTCACGGTTTCTGACCCATTGTCCAGGAAAAGCTTGATGTGCCCTATAAATTCGGGATTTAGTTGCAACACCTTCGCCTTTACCGTGTTCATCAGTTCGGTTGTTAATTCCTTGGCAGCCTCAGTACTCAGGTTTCCGTTTTCAACCGCGAACTCTGCAGAATAACTGCCTACTTTTGAGGCTTCTATCGAACTCTCGGTTTCCTGAGGCGCAGAAAGTTCGGCTTTAGAAGGTCCGGCTTCTTCTGTTATTTCAGCTTTTGTTGTTTCAGCTTTTGTGGCTTTTTTGGATAGTTTTTCGAGATCCGGAAGCACTAATTGCATGAAATTCTTAAAGCTCTCTCCTGTGTCTTTTCCTGAAAGCAGAACTACCCTTGCTTTCGGGTTCAATTGCTGGACCGAGGCTTCAAGGATTGGAATACGAATAGGTTCTATCAGGTCTATCTTGTTTATCCCGAGAATTTCCGCATCAATAATCTGCCTCATGGCAAATTCTTTTACTTCTTTCATCAAGTGCTTGAAACGGCTACCGTCAATCAGAGTCACAAGAGGAGCAATTTTTACCTGCTCGTCAAGATTCATGAGTTCTATTTCTTTTTTTATTATATTCGGAAAGGCTATTCCTGTAGGTTCGATCATGAGAATATCAGGTTTGTATTCATTTATAAGGTAAGTAACTGTTACCCTTAACCCTACTTTCAGAGAACAGCAGATGCACCCACTTGTGATCTCTTTTGTATCGAACCCGAACCTTTTTATCACATCTCCGTCAATGCCGACTTCCCCTATCTCATTCACAATAATGGCAACTCTTTTTCCTTTCTCTGCAAGGTATTTACCCATATTGATAATGGTGGTTGTCTTTCCGCTTCCCAGGAAACCTCCAACAACAATAACTTCCATTTTTTTCCTCCGTTTTCTACCGTTTTCTATTTCTGTCACTTTCTTTTATAAAATTAGTATAAAACTTTACCTTTAGCTCAGAGGTATAACTGTCAATTTCTCTATTCTTAAATATATTTCTTTATCTCTAAGTCGCTCCCTATAGAAACAGTTTGAAGATAAAGGAAATCGGTTTTTATCTCATGTTAAGAAGTTACATTCTTCGTTAAGAAGTCACATAGTTAGGTTAAAGTTACATGTTTCATTAAGAAGTCACATATTTAGGTTGAACTCTACAAGCAATCAAAAACGTTATTAGAAAGAACCTTCGGCTGAAAGCATGTGGCTACAGTATTCGATATCTGCACTAGCATGAAAAATCGTAAAACATCAAGTATTTGAGCACGTCATAATTTTATTCATATATTATTATTTTATTCATTATACTTTACTCATATATAATTTTGCTCAATATACTTAAGGAGGTATGGTGGTTTCCGGGTAAATGGCCTGGAGGAAACCTGAGCACAGAAACCACCTTGCTGTTTTTGGAGGTTAAAGAAAATTAAATTATATTGGGTTTTACATAACTGGAAAGCTTATCAGTTGTTGAGTCACAATTTCTTATGATATTACTTACTAGACAAGCTGGTGGCATGTCAATACTCGAGCATGAGCTCAGAAAGCCAAAATAGACAATTAAAAATAAGTAAATTAAAGCAAAACCAAAATGTATAAAATACACTGAAACATAAACGTTGCAAACACAATAGTTGCAATACTATCCGAAAACTCACTCAGAGTCTCAGACCCGACTGAATATTTATCTTGAATAATGGGTATTCCCATTTGGATATTCCCAGTTCTGAATTGCACTCTTGAACATGAGGCAGAAAGTCCGCAAACTTCAGTTTACGGGCTGTCCACTCTCGTTATTAATTTCTTTGCTTTTTGTTATACTCCTGCCACGGTAAGGTTTTCCCACTTAAATCTATCATCAGGGCAGGCGTGCAGGCAACGCTGGCAATTTGCACCATCACAGAGATCAGTCCTTATTTTTACAGTTCCCTTTTCATCCATTCTTAGGGCCCCGTTAGGGCAGACTTTTACGCACTTATGACAGCCTTCACAATCCTCAATTACCATTGTAAGATAAGTTCCGACTTTTTCAAGCACTTCAAGTCCTTCTTCTCCGAGTTCTGGAATATCCCTTTCAACCTGGCGGTCGATTTTGAGAATAGAGGAAGGTTCACCAATCATGGGCAGTTTTTTCTTTTTCAGGAACTTCTGAAGCATCTTGAAAGCCATGCCTTCGTTCCAGTATGCAAGTTCGAGCAGATAAGCTTCCTTAAAAGCCTCGGAGGTTGCAAACATTACGTGGGTGCCCACTATTTCCTTTGCAATTTTCTGCAGTTCCCAGAGTCTGTCTTCAGAAAGCAGGATTTC
>DUGT01000068.1:3454-5788 GCA_013331275.1 Methanosarcina sp.
CCTGACATGTGAGCTGTCTGCAGTTCTTCCATGTCTATGCCTGCAGCTGCACAGAGAGTGATATGCCCGGCCCTGAGTGCTCCTATCGCTCTTCCGGCTGCGATAAGGTCTTTATTGGTAAATATTACTCCGTCCTGAAGATGAATAATGCCATCTGGAGTCTGAATCTTCGGCAGCACAATTAGTTTGTTTCTCATAGCTGTCTCTATAAGGGCAATAACTCCAGTGCCTGTGATGCCTTTTGCAGTGAGCTCTCCTTTTTCCACTACTTCCCCGGTTTTAGGATTTACAAGGTCTCCCTTGATAGTATTCATATCCCGATCGAGTACATAGCAGCGCAGGTTATTGCCCTCAAACTCCACGTCACAAATCGTATGAGGAGAAGCAATTGATCCGCACTCTATCTCCTGACCTTCAAGAGCAGGACCCGCGGCGGCCGATCCTGTATATATAACGCCGTTTGCTTTAAGAGCCATTTCGGCATTTGTGCCGTAGTCTGTTGCAATTGCGATCTCATTGCTCTCAATCATGCCAGCCTTTACAATGAGAGCAAGAGCATCGGCTCCGACTTCATGTTTAATTGCCGGGGGCACAAATAGTTTGCAGTTTGTTGCTTCTTCAAATCCCTCTATTTCGACAAGGGGTATTATGCGAGCGTCCCTGTTTTGCTCTTCAATGTGATACTTTTGCTTTTTACGCTCTCCGGCATATGCCAGGTCGTCGATTGGAATACCCTGGAAGATGGAAAGTTGAATTGGGTTTCCGCAAATTGCAAATTTGTCCATTTCTGCCAGGTTTACTCCAAGTTCAGCAAGAATATTTTTCACCGCAGTTGCCGAGAGCCCGTGGGCCTTATCAAGCCCGTAATGGATTGCAAAATCAAGATGATCCATTACGTTTGCACCGGGTAGGGGATTTCTCAGTGTTATGACGGTTTTCTTAATCTCACCGGTCTCCAGGTCAATTTTCTGAGCCCTAAAACCGCTGGTTCCGAGGTCAATTGCAACTCCTATTCTCATATCTTAACCTCCTCCAAAAAAAGTTTAATAGCTGTTAGCCAGTACGTCTTAGACATATTCTAAGTTTAATATATTTAGATAAGTATTATGTTGAATAAGATCTAAAGCTATTTATACTGAATTGTTTGTTCTGGATGGCTCTCCTCAGTTTATAGCCTGTCAGATCTAGCTCTAGAGTTTCCACTCCACTTGCCAAAACTAAAAAAATGTGACGTAGAACACAATTCCAGGTAATCTATAATTTTTAGAGCTGTGGAATGTGCCCTTAAAAAAATAAAGAATTTTTTATGCCTTTTCAGGCGTAGTACTCGTCTCTTGCTGCAACCATGGCTTTGATGTTTTCGAGAGGAGTCATGGGTGCAATACCACAGCCTGGTGCGAGTACATCAACTCCGCCTTCAAGAGCTGCTTTTGCTTCAGCTTTTATCTTGTCAATAGGTCCGGGCAGCAGAGTGAATGGACTGGAAACATTTCCTACTAATCTTGCTTTGTCTCCAATAACTTTCTTTCCTTCCGCTGCGTTACCGATCTTTTCTTCTACGCTGAGGCCTTCAAAACCGCAGTCTGCCATATCGCTGAGGATCGCGTTAACCTTACCACAGATGTGGAGTACGGTCACTGAGTTAACGCTGGCGGAGAACTTCTGTAACCTTGACTGGAGGAACTGTCTGAAAGAGTCAGGGCTCATGAGGTCAGGGGAAGCGACAGGGTCTGCAATAGCAATAACATCTGCACCGGCTTCAACCATTGCATTTGCGTAAGCGATTGCAGCTTCTGTGGCGATATCAAGAGCCTGTTCAAAGAGGTCAGTCTTTTTAATGGACCACTTCATGAAGGATTTTACACTTACCAGGTCAGAAGCGACTGTAATCGGGCCTTCCATACCTCCGATAATTGGCACATCAGGACCGACTTTTTCTCTGACAATCTTAATAGCTTCGAGTACGGCTGGAATTCTGCCCCTCTGCAGAAGGTCTGCTGGGACGGCTGCGCCGTCTAGGCTTTTGGGATAGGGGTGTTCTATGACAGAAGGCTGCCTGTTCTTGGTACCCATATTGATTTGACAGCCCATTGCTTCAACAAGCACTGTCAGACAGTAGGGAAGTCTTACAGCTTCAAGTCCGCTAAGTTCATAGTTGGCAATTGCCAGTTTTGCCATAAGTTCGGGATTGGTGTGAGCCTCAGGCCAGGCAGCTCCGACTTCATCCATAAGTTCTACAATTCCGGTCTGGGTTACGGAGCAAACAGGTACTTTGTCAACGGGCTTGCCTTCAAGGGCAGCTAAGAGTCTCGTTTTGAGTGTAAATTCGCTCAT
>DUGT01000095.1:0-3032 GCA_013331275.1 Methanosarcina sp.
CGTATTCAGTTGCCATTTTTATCACCATTTATATTGCTTATAATATTATATCTGGAAGCTGTATTCTATTGGGGTTTAGAATTTGGATACGAAAGTCCTTGCCTGCCAGAGAGCAATAACTGCCAGGACAAGGATTAGGACCATCCACATAATGTGCCCAGCCGGTATGATGGAATTTGCCCAGTAAGCGTTGTAAGCTTCCATTGCAGCTGCTGTTTGTACCATTTTAAATCCTCCACTAAGGTTATGCATACCTCATGCAGGCGTCAGAGCCACGGATTTTTCCGAAATCGGTGATCACATATTTGTGCAGAAGGAAATCTTTTTTGTAAATCCCCTTTTCATCGACTTTCTGTTCGATATCTTTCAGCATCCCTCCGGATGCAAGTTCGATGATATCGAAGTTGATGCTGTCCCTCCCGTATGCACTGTTCATATTATACTCTGCCTGGATCTTTGATACAATTTCATAGTTCCAGTACTCTTTTCCATCCAAGAAAAGCTCCAGAACTCTGAACTTAATCGGCCTGTTTCCCATTTCATTCACCTCTCAAAGTTTCAAGTGCACTTGTGTCTTCAGTAAACATAATGAAACTCCCGGTTATACAGAGCAAACCACCTACGAGAATGGTCCAACTCGGAACAGTACCATTAAAGAGGAAAATGAATATGACCGCTAAGAACCCATAGAGGTTCCCTATGCCCTGACCTCTTCCTACACCGATCAGCGGGAAAGATTTGTACCAGGTAACATAACAGAAACCAAATGTGATACCTGCAAAGATCAGGACCAGCAGAGTCAGAGGTTCAAAGGCCTGGAGTGCAAAGGAGTACATTGGGAAGCCAACGAGTGCCAGAATCGGCACAATAATGATCCACCAGATGATGTTTTCTCCGAGGAAACGCAGGGTCAGCCCGGCATCAGGCTCTGCAATATCAAGCCCTTTACCTGCGATTGCACCTTCAGTACCCCATCCTACGGCAGCCATCAAGCCCCCGAGATATCCAATCCAGGGGACATTACCCGAAGAAAGCTCGGTCAAAAGTCCACCACCGTAAATAGAAATACCTCCGAGAACAATGACAGCAATACCCATTGCTGCTCTCTTTGAGATCTTTTCTCCATACCAGTAATAAGCAAGAATAGAACCGATTACAGGATAAAGAAGTCCGGCTACGGCTGCGAACGCCCCTCCAATGAAGCCCATAGCAATGAAAGAACCAAGAATTGCCATCGGACCACCGAAGATAGAAGCAAGGAAGAACCACTTGGAACAGGGATGAAATTCCTTTAGCGTCCGTTTCAGTTCTCCAAACTTCCCAAGCGTGCCGTTCCAGAGCATAAGAGCCAGCATAACGGTAAGCGCGTTGAAAGCGGTAATTAGCACAGCAGTTACAACCAGGGATACACCGTCCCCGCTTGTTTTAGCAATAGCAGCACTCATTTCGTCAAATGGGTTAAGAACCCACACAACAGATCCTGGGAGATACCAGATACCCCAGAATACAGCACAGAAAAAGGCCCACATGTACCCTTTACTGATCTTTCGTTTACTTTCCTGTTTTTTTAATGCTGTCAAATCCACGAAAACTCCCTCCATTTTTCAGAACGCTGTGGAGTTCCCTCAGGACATAATCTACAGTCCATCTCCACAACCTGAAAGTGCAGCCCAAAAGCTCATTTTGCGGTTTTCATCTCTTGGGAATATTTTTCAGTTTTTTTAGACTCAAACTACTTTCGACTTAGATTCGAACTTTTTTCAACCGTCGTTTTTAGCCGTTTTTCAGACTGCATCTAAGTTTTCCAGTTTTACAATTGTTTCAGCCATTTTTTTAATATTCCCTTGAGCGGTATGATTTGCAAGAACGTTCCAGCTATTTCCTGAGGTACAGTCTCACAAAAACACACAAAATAGAGTGTTGCAGAAAATGTATTCAAACGTACATTTTCTGCAGTTTAAATCGTTTTCTAAGGCTGCTTGATCAAACATTCAAGGCTGCTTTTATCTTGGCAACTGCGTCATTAGCGCTTTCGCCATAGATATCTGCGCCGATCTTGTCTGCCCAGTCCTGGGTAACAGGAGCGCCACCGACCATGGTCTTTACCTGGCCACGAACACCTGCTTCTTTCAGCTGTTCCTCAATCTGGATTTGGTTGACCATTGTGGTTGTCATAAGTGCGGAGGATGCGACAACCTGTGGTTTGAGTTCTTTCACTTTTTCTACAAAAGTCTTAATTGGGACATCTCTTCCAAGGTCCACTACTTTGAAACCTGCAATGTTGAGCATGGAAGCTACAATGTCCTTTCCGATGGAGTGGATATCGCCTTCGATTGTTCCAATTGCAACGGTCCCGAGGCTCTTGGTCTGAGACTTGCGCTTTTCCATTTCCGGGGTGATAACTTTTATACCGGCATTCATTGCCTCGGCAGCTGCAAGTACGTGGGGCAGGAAAAGTTCACCCTGACCGAATTTTTCTCCGACTTCTTCCATACCTGCGGTAAAGCCTTTCTCAATAAGCTCTACTGGGTCAATTCCTGCGGCAAGGGCTTCATTTGCCACTTCTTCTGCAAGTTCGTCGTCAAAGTCAGTGATTGCTTCTTTTGCTTTTGCAATGATTTCTTCTTTGTTTGCCATTTTTAGATCTCCTGAATATCCATTTTTAATTACATGCCTCTGAAGGCTTTGTCAGCCTTGTCCACGATTGCCTGCATGTCCTTGAGAATGTCTGCATCGATTGGGGTTACCTGGTGGTTTTTAAGAACGTCCACGACCTTTTCGTGTGCAACTGTTGCAAGATCCTTTGAGCCTGCTGCAGCCCAGTCTCCAAACATGCGCCTATCAAAGAGCATTGGGCTTGATGGGTAATCCACAAGCTGCCTGGTCTGTTTAAGGGCCAGGAAGTTGTTTCCGATGCCTACTTTCTGGATAGATTCGACTGCGAGAGTTTCTTCTGAGACAGGAATTCCCTGCATGGCTTTCTTAACCATACTGAAGATATCATTGTCAATAACAAGCTGTTCCATTGAGAA
>DUGT01000095.1:3175-3369 GCA_013331275.1 Methanosarcina sp.
ATAACAAGCTGTTCCATTGAGAATGTCATTCCAAGCTCAAGCATCCCGGCTCCGTATATGGTGTTGGCACCAGAAAGAGCAGGTAGAAGGGTTGTTATGGTCTTTTCGTGACCAGCCTGGTCGTCTGGGACCTTGGCATCAGACTAGGAACCTGCCACATAGGATGGTAAACCATAGAACTGGGCAAGTTTTGC
>DUGT01000186.1:0-2448 GCA_013331275.1 Methanosarcina sp.
TGCTACTTCTGTAAGGGCAGTATAGGTGCAACCTTTCTGATGCGGACTTCCGTTTACCAATAATACTTTCATTCTCATACCCCAATTATGTCTTTAATAATCTTTTTTAACTTGATTTGTCCTGGTTTCTGCGATTTTTATTTTTGATAATGCTGTTATCTTAAATTGTTATATTCTTCATCGCTTACTGGTTCCATCCATTCTGCCGGGCCTGCGTTAGCATTTGTCTCCACGGAAAGATGTACAAACCAACTGTCAGGTGCCGCTCCATGCCAGTGCTTTACATTTGGAGCGATCAGCACTACATCACCTGGTTTAAGTTTCTGTACAGGCTTTCCTTCCTCCTGATAGTAACCACGTCCACCTGTAACTAACAGAATCTGTCCTCCAGGATGTTTATGCCAGTTATTTCGGCAGCCGGGTTCAAATGTTACATTGCCGATCGGACAATTAAATTCATTATCTCTTGGTACCAGCATGCTAAGCCACGCGTTACCTGAAAAATACTTACTGAACTGTTCCGGAAGTTTTTCACCTTTCGGAAAAATTACACTCTCACTTAAATTGTTTAATTTTTCCATATTTTGCTCTCCCTTAAAATTTTTCATTATTTCCTTTCTTAATTGTTTATTCGATCAGGGAGTGGTATTGACTGATTAGTCAGTCTGTAAGATTTAATGTTATATAAAAGTAATCCCTACAAAGCAAGATAGAATGCAAAAAACTGAAAAACTAATTTTTCCAATATGCCTATTTTTCCAACATGCCCACGATTTTTCTCCTTTGATAAAATAGCTTTTCGCATTTCAGATACCATTTCTATGACTTTGCTTCCCCTGATATCTCCCATATTCCAGCCACAGTCTCAATATATAATACCCTTTCAAAAATCCCACCATGAAGTTGAAGGTATGTGCAGGTCTGAGTCTAACAGAACAGTTTCACCAATTTCCGGGGCAATTATGTTTATTCCTCTTTTTTTTGCTTCTTTAAGTGCTCGTTCTATTGGTTCATTCCAACCGTGATTAGCTAATGTGAATGCTCCCCAATGCATTAACATCATAGTCTTACCATTTACATCCAAATTGGCCTGGATAGATTGTTCCGGTACCATATGAATATCCGGCCAGCTCTGATCATATTGGGCACCTTCAATCAAGGTGATATCAAAAGGTCCATATTCCTTTCCTATTCCCTTAAAATGAGTGCCATATCCGGTGTCTCCGCTAGTATATAATCGAGTTTTATTTCCCAGGATAGCCCATCCACCCCATAGGGTAGTATCGATATTAAACGGATCTCTTCCGGAGAAATGTCTGGCTGGTGTCAAAGCAACGGTTAAGCCCTTATACTCCGTTTCTTCCCACCAATTGAGTTCCGTAATTTTTTCTTTTGGAATACCCCATCGAACTAAATGAGCACTAACTCCAAGAGGAACAAAGAAATGTGACGCTTTGCTATTTAGTTTTACAACAGATTGATAATCTAAGTGGTCATAGTGGTCGTGTGTAATAAAAACTGCGTCAATAGGCGGCATTTTATCAATAAGATGCGGCATAATATCTTCATTATATTTATATCTTTTAACCCCTACAAATGAAACCGGTGAGGCAATAGGACTTAGCATAGGGTCGATCAATAACTTTTTATTATCAATGCTAAGTAGAAAAGCAGAGTGCCCAAACCATGTCAAACTATCATTTTCACTTTTAATTTTGTTCCAATCAATGGCAGAAACAGGAATTGGACCAGCGGGATTGCGGTCTTTAGCCTCTGAAGCAGAATCATCATTCGTTGAGGAATTATCTGAAGAATTTATAACCAGCTCTGCAGGATCCTCGTTAATGAATTTCCCATCAACATAATTATTTGAATGCTGGTAGAATTCTTTTTGTTCTGCAGTTGGATTCCCGCCGAAAGCCGGGTCTATATTTATAAACAATATCATAACAACGGCCGATAGAAGCAAAAAACTTAGTAAATATAATATCACTTTTTTAAGCTTTTTCATATTTTCACTTCTGCCATTTCTATCTCATGCAGCGACTCGGATACTTCATCCTGCGCTTTTTTACGTCTTTACGTCTTTACCTCTAACTGCGAAACCGCTCAGAATAAAGCCGGACGACTCTGAGTTGCTGTATACACTGAGGAATCATCGTGGTACGCGGAAAGGAGATGTTTGATTTCCTGCGGTCTTTTTTTGCTTTCTCAGTTATTATTGATTATTCCTTGATAGGCACCGCTTTTCCCGATTTTGGACAAATTTCAGAGCATAGTAAGTCACAAAAATACAAAGTCCCATGATGGAAATGTAATCCGTGAAGAAAAACACGGCGGATTCATCAAAGTTCCAATAGGAATAGGTATAATACAAAATCAGTTTGGACCCCACGTCTCTAGCAAAGAAAGCATACACACCAAATACAGCAATCAACACTGCCATGA
>DUGT01000186.1:2661-14773 GCA_013331275.1 Methanosarcina sp.
TCCCCAATATGTGGCCAGGGTGTGTATCTGCCGTGCAATCAAACCACCATCTATCGGAATAAAAGCAAATACGCTACGGGAAATGAACAAGGAGCTTCCCATCAACATCAGTACTATTACGAGAAGAAGCAGATTGACCGCTGTATTAAGAATATGGCGTACACTGCGCTTTCTTTTTAAAACTGTCTGATACCATCGTCGATTTAAAATATTGTGGACAATAAATAAAACAAGAAGGGAAACTCCTAATAGTTCGTGGATCGTGTTTCCTGTTAGCCGATAAGCCATGGATGTCAGCATGAGAACTGTCATAAAGAGGTCAATGGCCAGTTTGATTAACATTTTCCGGGTCAAAGAGTTCTCCTCATTTATTCTGCCATTCCTATTTCATGCAGCCACTCGGATACGTCATCCTGCGCGGTTTCTACACTTGATCCTCTGATTGCAAGGCCTTTCTGAATAGTGGACTGCGGGCAAATTTTCGTGATATCCTCAACGCTTCTACCTAACTCGCTTCCCTCGTGCGTGCAGAAAGGTATGATAGTTTTCCCGGAAAAATTATATTCTTCCAAAAATGAAAATACCGGCATTGGCATTGTTCCCCACCAGTTGGGATAACCTATGAAAACAACATCATAGGAGCTCATGTTCTCAACCTCTGTTGCAAGTTCCGGTCTGTAGTTATCTTCCTGTTCCTGCTTTGCCTGATCAACCACTGCGTTGTATTCCGTGGGATACGGATCTACTGTCACAATTTCAAAGATATCACCGCCGACGTTTTCATGGATTTGATTAGCAATTACGCGCGTATTGCCGGAATGTGAAAAATAAGCCACAAGAATTTTTTTTGGCACTGAATCCATCTGTGTATCATTCTCACTTTCAGTTTCCGTATTTGGTGAACTGGTTTTTTCTGGGGCAGTAACATTGGGGCTATTGTTCTTTGTTTCTGTCTGTGTGCTATTTACGTCAACGTTTGTTGTGTCGTTGTCTGTGCATCCGCAGGCAGATAGGAAGATTCCCGTCATTATTACGAGGGCCAGTGCTGACATTTTCTTCATCGTATGTATCTCCTCTTTTATTTTCATCCGCAAATTTATTCTCATGTTAGCTATAGTGAAGGTAGATATTAGGATATTTCCTGAGCAATGCTTCAATTTCCTCAATTTCCACAAAGGGTAATTTTGAGTTTTGAATAAGCTCATTATAACATGAATTTGAATTCTGACTGATCAGTCAATCTTTGAAATACTTAATATTACTTAAACGTTTGTTAAAATTCTGATTGACTGATCACTCAACACAAAAGTGAAAAAAATTATTATTTAGCCAGGCCTCTCCAGATAATCTGAAATCCATCCTCTAAAATCTTATTTTCATCCAGTGATGAATCTGAATCAAGGATAAGGTTCACTACCGTCCTGCTACCCTGATAAAACATTGCAATGGTAAGCTCTGCGGAAAAGTCTCTTATTTCTCCTTCTCTTATTCCTTCATCCACGAGATTATGGAGGAAGATATATTCTTTCATCACTTCATCACGCGTAAATTTTGATATATAAGGAGAATTGCAAAACTGCCCGACAAAAAGGAATTCTTCCTGATTTTCTACTCCCCACTTGACTAAATTTGACCATATTTTTTCTAATTTATCCTTGAAGGTACTCTGTTCCTCAATTTCTTTTCCCATACTGCGGCTTAACTCTCCCTTTACCTCAAAGTACAGGCTGTTGATGAGATCTTCTTTTGTAGGAAAGTAATTGAAAAGGGTACCCGTGGCTACACCTGCATCTTTTGAAATCTGAGCAGTGGATGTACCGTGGAAGCCTCTTTCCGTGAAAAGCTTCAGGGCTGCTTCCAGAATGGCAGTTCTTTTGTCTTTAACCTGTTCTTTCATAGATTATCTCTGTAAAATGACTGATTAGTCATTTGTGTTGTAGTATTACGTTATTATAAATACTTTATGGTAATTTATTCTTGACTCTTATTAAGTATTGCAGTACATAAGGGATTTGTAGGAACTTAATTAAAAAATATTCAGCGATACATTTAAAAATCCGAATTGTTAATGTGTAGAGATCATCATGCTCATAGTACTCTCATTAGGCGGTTCAATTCTCGCAAAAAATCTAGACCCCGATCGTTTTTTAAAATATGCGGAAGTTCTCAGGAAGCTCTCGAAAAAGCATACTTTGCTTGTAGTAGCCGGAGGAGGCGAAGCGGCAAGGAATTATATCGAAACTGCAAGGGCAGTTGGTGCCGATGAAGTTACATGCGACTACATAGGTATCGAAATTACTCGCCTGAATGCACGACTGCTTGCCGCAGCTCTCGGTCCCAATGCTTCTCCGGAGATTCCGACGAGTTATCTGGAAGCTGCAAAGGCTATACGTCTCGGAAAGATAGTCGTCATGGGAGGAGTTACTCCTGGTCAGACCACAGATGCCGTTGCTGCAATTCTTGCGGAGTTCCTGCGGGCAGACCTGCTGGCAATTGCAACTTCGATTGACGGAGTTTATTCCTCAGACCCTAACTGTGACCCTTCGGCAGTAAAATACGATAAAATCTCTCCTGAGAAGCTCATAAACATAGTTATGGGAATAGAGATGAAAGCAGGCTCCAAGTCCCCTGTTGATCCTGTAGCCGCAAAAATTATCGAACGCTGTAAACTCGACGCTCTTGTCATGGATGCTCGAAACCCTGCCATGCTTGAAGAAGTTCTCGATGGAGAAACAATTAAAAAGTCTCCTATATCCTGCGGAACCTGGATTACGACAAAGATCTAAGGCTCAAATCAACTGAGATAAGGCTAGGACAGCTTTAATAACCAGGTAAAACAAGGTCAGAAAAAAACCGGATTTAAAATCTTTATTTTTACAGAAAAATGAAAACTTAAACATAGAGGTTCCAACATATATCCCAATAATAGAAAAAGACTGGAATGCCGGTTTAGAGTTTAGAACTCCTGGAGGGTTGGTTTAGAGTTTAAAACTCCTGGAAGGTTGGTTTAGAGTTTAGAACTCCTGAAGGGCTGGTTTAGAGTTTCGAACTCCTGAATAGCTGGCTTCCTAAGTTTCTATCCTGAAATTTCTGAAAGGGAGGAGGAGCCGGGCTTGAGCTTGCCTGAAGAAATAAGTTCTTTTATACATAGAGAGTTTATTTTCTGCTTTTTTTTCGTTCTTTTATTCCTGATCATCTTCTGTGCTGAGCTTAGTCCTGTTTTCGCAGCAGTAAATGGGACAGACCGTGAGACGGAAAGACAGGAAGATGCTGTTATCACGGATTTTTTCTCAGACTGCGAACTCTCGGATGCTACAGTCAGGTTTGAGCAACCTTTTGAAAATGTCTCTCTTGTTTTTACTTTGAATTCGGAGAATAAACTGCTGAAATCAGAAACTTTTCTTCTAGGGTCTGTTAAGAAAGGGCAGGAAATTACAAAAGTCCTGTTCTGGAAAATTGAGGACAATTTTGGAAAAGATAGGGACTCTTATAAAGCACAGGTTCTTGTGAAAAACGGGAGTCAAAGCATTAGTTCGAGAGAACTTTCGTTTTCTTCCCGAAATCCCATCCTTTCAAAACTTAAACTTGTCGACTTTTCTGCAGATTCTGAGAAAGCTTCAGTTTTAATGAGTCTTACAAGTTCTGCGAATTTAAGAACTATACAGGCTCCTGAGCCCGGTATGATCGACCTTGACCTGAAACTTCTATCGGACACGGAAATCTTGTATTCTGAAAAGCAGAAAAATATCCCTATTACAAGCACTTATTATAATGTAAGTTACTGGCCTTTACTGCTCGAAAAAGATAAAAACCACACTGCATTTTTGAAGGTCCATTCCCACTCTCCTGATGTCACTGCAGCCTATATATCGAATTTTCGAGCCGAAGAAAAGGTGGAAATTATTGATCGGGATATCGATGTGGATGAATACGGAGCAAGTGTTACTGTTGTCGGAAAATCCCAGGTACCTTTTGACGGAATTGTGAGGGTTGTGCTGATGTCTGAAGATGGGAAAATTCAGGTTTTTGAGGAGACCGCAGATCTCCTGACTTCAGGAAAAGAAGACACGGTAGGAATAATCTGGCAGGGAGTCCCGAAGGGAGATTATAACGTAAAGGTTTATGTGCTGAATTCCGAAGGAGAAGTTCTGGATAGCTATGAAACGGTTCTCAGGGTTTTTGAACCCGTTGCCCAAGCAAGTCCTGCCGAAAAATCCCCTGCCCCTGGTTTTTTCACAATCTTTGGAATTTTTTTCTGTGTTGGAACTTTGTTTGTAAGAAAAAGAGAATAACAGTAACTGAAAGTCTTGAACCCTTTAAAGCTTTGATAGCTTAAGTCTATGTAATACTCGAATGCAGGATCATCATGTTTGACCTTATCATCCGAAATATTATGAACAGAAAGGTCAGGAGCGCGCTGACAGTCTGTGGAATTGCACTTGGAATCTTTGCAGTTATAGTTATGGGTGCGATGTCAGAAAACTTCCACCAGACCTTTGAGCGCTCCATGAGTGTAACCAGCGATAAAATCCGCGTCTTTTCCGAAAGCGGAGTCTTTGGAGGGGGACTCACGGAAGATAAGGTAAGCGACGTCCTTCGGGTGGCAGGGGTGAAAGATGCGTATGGGCTCTTAATGACTACTTTTGATGAGGACAAAATGGGAATGACCGGGAAGCAGATCCTTGGCGTTCCCCCGGAAAAATCCAGCGTTGCCCTTTATCCCGTGGACCTGAAAGCAGGCCGTTTTCTCAATCCGGGTGATTCCTATAGTGTTGTTGTCGGAAGCAATATACAGAGGGAATATAAACTTCAGATAGGGAGCAAGTTTGAGATCCATGACAAGTACTTTACCGTTGCAGGAATCCTGGACTACACAGGCTCTATTTTTGACAATGCGGTAATTATACCTCTTGAAACTGCGCAGGATCTATACGATGTAGGCAATTCGGTTTCCTATATCTTTGCGGTGCCTGATGAGCGAATAGATGCCGAAGTGCTCTCCAAACGCATAGAGTTAAGCGTTAAAGGTACAAGCACCCTTTCTCCTGGGGAGCTTGAGGTGCAGGCAAGGCAGTCTTTCATGATTTTCAGCGTAATTACAATCAGTTCAGGACTTCTTGCAGCAATCATAGGCGGGCTCTGCGTGATGAACACGATGCTCATGTCCGTTGCCGAAAGGACAAGAGAATTCGGGATTTTAAAAGCAATTGGGGCCGAGACGAGGGATATTCTGCTCCTCACGCTTGGAGAAGCTTCATTTATGGGCCTTTTCGGCGGAATCCTCGGAATTCTGGTAGGTTCCATTGCTGTCTATATTATGAATGCTTGGCTTGCGAACACGAGGATAGTGCTTTTCCTGATAACGCCCAGGCTTCTTGTAATTGCCATGCTCTTCGCCTTGTTAATAGGGGCTCTTTCAGGGCTTTATCCTGCGTACAGGGCTTCGAAGATGAGTCCTATGGAGGCTTTAAAGCATGCCTGAAATGGGAATTGAAGAAGATGTGTTTGAAACTCCTGAAAAGCCAGAAAAGGATGAACCTACTCTCAATTTGGAAAACAAGAGCCAGAAAGTTATAATGCAAGTTGAAAACCTTTCCAAAACCTATTTTCAAGGCAAGATTCCTGTTCACGCCCTTCGCTGCGCCTGTATAACCGTAAGAAAAGGTGAACTCCTTGCGATAATGGGGCCCTCAGGTTCCGGGAAATCAACTCTTCTTGCCCTTATAGGCACGCTTGAAAAAGCGACGGACGGAAATATCATTCTTGATGGGACAGACCTTACTTCTGTGCCTGAAAAACTGCTTCCCAGGGTGAGAAGGGAAAAAATCGGTTTTATCTTCCAGCATTACAATCTTATCCCGACTCTTTCTGCGCTTGAAAACGTAGAGCTTTCCATGCGCTTTTCCAGGGTGCCTAAAAAAGAAAGGGAAGAAAGGGCAAAGGCACTGCTTGAAGAACTTGGCCTTGGAGACCGGCTTTCCCATAAGCCTTCCGAATTATCTGGAGGCGAACAGCAGAGAGTCTCTATTGCTAGGGCACTTGCGAATAAGCCTGCTGTTATTCTGGCTGACGAACCTACAGGTGAGGTGGATAGTAAAACCAGAGATTCAATTGTGCGAGTTTTTAAAGAATTAAGTGAAAAAGGGCAGACGATTCTTGTTGTGACGCACGACCCTGAGGTTGCAAAAGAGTGTTCGAGGGTGCTCCGAATTAAGGATGGGACAATTAAAGATTATTAAGTGTTCGAAACTTGTATTAAGCGTTCGAAACTTGTCCTAAAACTATTTTTCTTATATGGAAGCCATAATGACTATAAAAATCGATTACATTTTCGTTTCCATCTCCTACGGCGATTATTTTTGATTTTACCTTATTTTTATCCAGCCACTCAAGGGCTCTTTCCATTAATTGGCTTCCAATCCCCTGTTTGCGATATTCTTTTTCCACATACAGTGAGTCTATTTCCCCTATCATTTCTTTGTTAATTGTGCTAATGCAGTATCCAATATATTGCCCTGTGTCTTTGTCTTTTACTAAGTTAACTTTCATACCAACTTTTGAATTATCTGTTAACTCGTTAATTCTATCTTGAAATCTTTTATTCGCATAAGTATCTGCAAAATATTTCGATTTATTTCGATGATAATCTTTAAGTCTCTCCCACAGAGGTTGTATTAAATACAATACGTCTTGTGAACCTTCTATATACTCAACATTAATCATGTTTTTTCCTTCTTGTTATTTAGTGTAGTACCCAACTTACATAGGTTTTGACTTAAATTTGCATTTACAGGTACAGTTTTGATTTTATAATCATATAAAACAAAAATAGAAAAGGATTGGATTAAAACTAAAGGCCAATTATCATTTTTTCTCACCTTTACTTATTATTTTTCTCACGTTTATCTATATGTCTAACCTTTATACACCCTAGATTTCACCAAGCTCCCATCCAAGATGCTCTTTTATAACGGTATAAGCCATTGCAGGTGGGATGATTCCAATATCTGTCACGATCATATCTATATATTCTGCAGGAGTGAAGTCAAAAGCCGGATTTCTTACCTGCACGTGAGAAAGCTCTGAAATAGCTGCTAGGTCCACGATTTCATCTACAGCTCTTTCTTCGATTTCTATCGGATTTCCGACAATCGTGCTCGGGCTAAACTTGAAGGTTTCGGCTGCGACCATAAAGCTTTTCCTAGCCTCATGGGCGGCAAGCGCAAGCTGTGAGGTTCCGATCTTGTTTACCAGCGCACCGTTAGCTGCTATAGCATCAGCTCCGACAATAACCTTATCCACGTCTTTCATGTAGTAGCGCACCGCAGAATCTACAATCAGGGTTGTGGGAATTCCAAAGTCATTAAGGTGACGGATTGTCAATAAGCCCTGACACCTTGGGCGGCTTTCGGTAGAAATTACGGAGATATCCTTTCCGTTTTCAAAAGCTGTGGTGATGATAGAAAGAGCAGCATGGGAATTGCAATGGGTCATAATAACGTCCCCGTCCTGGATTCTTCTTGACCCGATTTTTCCTATTTTTTCCAGAGCCTTGTCCGCTCTCTCGATAAAGAGATTTGCGTTTTTAATAATCTCCTGCCTTGCTTCTTCCACGTCTGCTGAAGAATATTTTGATGAGAGTTTTACGGCATTTGGGAGGGAAACGGCTGTTGGGCGGGTACTTATGAGAAAATTCGAGACTTCTCTTATTCTGGCACTGAATTCTTCCATTGAAGCTACGTCCAGTCCTGCTGCATAGTCCCTTATAGCTTCAGCAGCAGCTTTTGCAATCCTGCCTGCTCCCCGGATTTCCATAGTCCGGATTTTCTCTGCGGTTTCCTGAACTTTTTGCATAGTATATGGGATGGCGAGGGTTCAATTTATAATTATCTTCCAGCTGTTCCGGGAACTTACCTGAAAGGAGTTCACCTTTCAGTCCATTTCGGTTATTTTGTCCGAGATCTTTCTATAATATGCAAAAAGGTCTTCTCCCCACTTAATAGCCTGCGAGTCAAAGCATAGGATATCTTCTTTATGGTCGTAGGTGCCGTCCGAAAAAGGTAGGGTAAGGGAAAGGAATATATCAGTAACTGCATAGGCGAGTTCTATTTTTTTATCGTAAACGTAGAAATTGGCGTTCTTAAACTTAAGAAACTCATTCATTTCTACTCTGTACTCTTTACTCAATCTTTCATAAATCGGACGAGTTACAAGAAGAGAAACATCGACTCCATTTTTTGCAAAAGAAAGGAAAAGAGATGGATAAAGAGGATGAAATATCGAGGCAATACCACTTATTTTTTTTGACTTCATAAGGTTTTCCACAAATTCTCTATGAGGTTCAAAGAGATGTGTCCTGTCAGGAGGTTCGGAAAAGGTGCAGCTAGCCAGCTCTCCTATCCTTTCACGCAAAGGATCTGGTATGGATTCAACTGCATGGGTTGCCCAATATTCATATTTGCTTCCGAATACATTTAATACATCTATCATTGGTTTCATTCTACTAGTTATTGCTATCCCAAGAGGAGCCAGACTGTAGGTATCGCCTGTCTTTAAAATCAAGGAGTTTTCTCTCAGCTTTTTTAGTTGAGGGAGAATTGCCACCAGACCTACATTCAGGTTTTCTTTAATCTCTGAAATTGTTTTGGGCCCATCTTTCAAAAATAAAAGGAGTTCTTTCCTTTTTTCGGAAAGGAATATCAATTCGAGAAGTGGGCTGTTCATGTTTTTATTGTATATACAGATATTTGATAAATATCTTCCCCATTTTTCAAATGTTCTTCATTTTTTAAACGTTCTCACTTTTCAACTGTGCATCTCCTGAAAACCTCAATTGTTAAAGGGGCCTGACACTCAAAATCTAACACTCAAAATCTAATGAAAATAAATGTTTATTCGTCCCTTGTGCTTCAATTCCAAAATCAATTCCTTATTTCCTGGAAAATTCGTGATCTGCAGATTAACTCGAAAGTTAAGTTTTCCGAATCTATTCAAGAATCGCAGTATTGGACCACTAGTTTTCTAAGAAAACTTATTATTATAAAAAATAAACTTTATTATTCATAAAAGCCTTTATTTAATCATAATATTTGATAATAACTTATACTTTATTAAACGATTTTTAAAATGTGTTTAAAAATCATTTAATGAAATCTCAATCTACTAAGTTCATTAAACTTTTTTTACTTATGTAGTTTAGTGAAAAGCCGCTATAAGTTTCAACATATGATTATTATTTATAATATGTGCAATATGGAGAAAAAAATTGTACTGAATGTTAAGTTATAAAATATATATATCATGAATTAGTACCTGTAATTAGACTTCGTATCTATTTTCAGCTGAAAATGCTATTCTATATACATCATATATAATTATTTAATCAAATAAGCAAATATAATCTATTTTTTACTTTTAAAGCAATTTAATCACTTTTATAACACTTCAACATGGTAAAAATATATCCAATCTTTAGGCCCGCTATTAAGTCTCATGGTTGTGATTTTGAGGCGGCTAAATAATTTAATGAGACGCAAATTTCAAAGTCGTATAGGTTATATACCTCTATAACATAAAGAGAAAGTCAACGATTAAGAGTTAAGGGGTTTTTCTCTTAATCGTAGGGGTTGAATCACGCAATTGGGAGCCTATCAGAGGTGGCAAATAAGGCTCCCAATTATAATGGTTATTTCTGGAGTTACGTAGAAAAGATTTTACCTAAACCATTTTTCACGGCATGCTCTGGATGAGGTTGACTACTCTAAATTCATGTTATATAAATTGAGCGGAGTCCTGTTTATAAATCCTAGTTAGTTGCCTTAAACCTGATCTTTATTTTTCATACAGATTTAAACAAATATCAAATATCAATGCTTAAACCAGGGTTCAGTGTTTTTGTTATTTCAAAAGTAAAACCTCAGAAATAGTGTAAAGAGCGAACATTCTTATTTCTTAAATCTCGAAAGCACACCTGTTCTTATTACGAGAGATTTTTTCTGTAATATTTATCAATAAAAAATCTATAAATAACACCTAAATAATATGGAATTATTTCATTAAACTTAATCATTCCTAACATGAAGGTCCAATATAAAAATTGGTATAGTTAGGAGCTAAAAAACCAGGAGTAAAAAACTTGGATTTCGATACTGCAGTACAGTTTCATGGGCACGTATGTCCAGGACTTTCTATCGGCTATAGAGTAGCAACGCTTGCTGCCAACCGCTTCAAAGACCGTAGCAAAGATGAAGAATTGGTCGTAATTGTAGAAAACAGGTCCTGTGCCGTGGATGCCATTCAGGCAATAAACGGATGCACCTGTGGGAAAGGGAATCTAATTTTCAAGGACCATGGAAAACATGTTTACACATACTTCAAAAGAGGCGATAATAAGGCTCTGAGGATTTCCCTGAGACCCAATGCTCTCCCCCCTGACGAAAAGCATACTGCACTCTTCGCAAAATTAAGGGCAGGCACTGCAAGCCTTGAAGAGACAAAAGAATTTCAGGTTTCTCATGACGCAAAAAGCCAAAGAATACTGGAAATGCCTGAAGAAGAGCTTTTTTGGGTAAGGGAAATTGAAGTCGAGCCGCCGGAGAAAGCCATAATTTACCCTACCCTGGTCTGCAGCAAATGCGGAGAAGGTTTCATGGAACCTCTGGGCAGGATTAAAAACGGACAGATGGTTTGCATTCCGTGTTTTGAGGCAGAAGATGAATAAAAATCCTGAGGTTTCCGAAAAAATTGAAATGGTTCCTGTAGGCTACGTTGAAAATGACTATCTTGAGCCGGTATATAACGAAGAAGTGTATAGTAAAGTTTCAAAGATAGTCCTCATAAAGGAATTTACCGAGGGGCTTTACAGAATTGAAGACTTTGAAAAACTGTACATCCTGTTTTACTTCAGCAAATCGAAAGGATACAAGCTCATCCACCGCCGTCGTTATGACGGAGAAATTTCCGGAGTCTTTGCCAGCCGGAGCCCTTATCGCCCTAACGGGATAGGGCTTACCATTGTAGAGCTGCTTAACGTGGAGGGTAATGTGCTCCATGTAAGAGGGCTTGATGCAGTTAATGGAACACCCGTGCTTGATATTAAACCTTACATAAAAGAGACTGAAGAAGAGGATGAGCCTATCCCAAAACCTTGAATTTTGAATACTCACTCTAATTTCCAACATGAAAATAGTATAATAAATTTGGGAATAAAATTGGTTTTGGGATGAGCTCGATGAGAAACAACGGACTGAAAAAAAACAGAACTAGTGCCGAAAATCAATATCAAAAATCAAAAAGTAAAAATTCCTTTTTAAGAAAAAGAAAAGAGATTTAACCCTTTTCGAATTTTATTACTTTTTTCTGTTTATTTGGTTACGTTTTTCCGTTTATTTCTTCCGGATGCCCAGGTAAATTCCACCGGCAGCTACCACCACAAAAAGAATTCCGAAGATATCGGAGCCTGAAAATGAGACCCCATTATTCTCAGGTTTTTCGGCAGAATCCTTCTGCATCTCATACCCTTCAACATAATCAGTATCTGCGGATTTCTTAACTTCAGGTTCAGGTTTTGAAGTATCCGTACCATATCCTCCACTTGAATCCTGAGACGTCTGGTTGCCGGATGAGCTGGTTTTCGGTACTACGGTAGCATTTCCGGTATTATGGTCGTGATGACTACCACTACTGCTCTGGGTCTCTGTAGTCTCCAGATCTTTAGTTTTAGTTGCAGTTTCTATTTGCTCAGCGTAGCCTGGAACAGATACCGTTCCACTTACGAACTCATGAAGCAGGGGATTTCCACAGGTATGGTGGCAGCACGAAACTCCATTCTCTGCCACGGATTCTTCATATTCCTTTGCAAGATTTTCGACAACATCTTCTGAAGGTTTCCAGTAGTCGTGCCTGACTGCCTCAAGCATTCTCGCTGTTACAGATTGGTAAGCATTAGGGTTATTCTTCTTGAACCATTCTTTCATAGAAGGATCATTTACATATGTTTCATACACGTCTTGCCAGACAGTATCGTCCACAAGTTCAGGATCACTTACCTCCCAGCCGAAAAGGTTGTTCACAAAATCGGACATCATGCTGCCGCCTGAATATCCGGAGTTCT
>DUGT01000186.1:15010-19116 GCA_013331275.1 Methanosarcina sp.
CTCGTTGCCAGGTTCATGCCGCCGAAGTACTGGAAAAGGTCATCGTTATCAAGGGAGTCGTAAAGGTTTGAAGAGGACGAATGTACCGATGCTTCAACGCTTTTCAGGTTTCCCTCAAGGAGTTCTCTGCACTGGATGCCCCAGAAATCTTCTCCGTAAGCGTATCCCATCTTATTCAGGTATACGTTCGCAATAGCTTCTTCATTCTCCCATGTCCCGCTTGCACTGATAGCGTCTGAGACCCCTATATCGTAAGTACCGTCCATTACTGCAAAGCAGCGCATTGTAGAGAGCTTTGTTGCAGTCTCGTTGTCATACCCTGCAGCAACCAGAGAGTCATAGAGTGTAAGGGAACTCTGATTAACATAGTTGGGATAGTTTACGCCAGGAAGAGAACTTGCAAGCTTCACAGCACTGTCTATCATCTTGATCTTATCCGGGAAAGCATCCCTCATTCCTGCTGTTGAGTAGACAACATCAATACGTGGTCTCCCAGGCTTTGAAGTATCATAATTTGGCAACAGTTCTTCTTCAGGGATAGCTTCAACTCCGGTTACATATCCGTTCTCATCCCATACAGGTTTTACTCCGAGCAGATAAAGCACTTCAGCTTCAAGAGTCCCGTGATCCGCAATAAACTCCACCCCGAATCTTGAGAATGAAACTTTTTTAGGGTATTCCCCATGTTCTTTATAGTAATCCTCAAGTAACTGGATTGCAAGAGATTTACCTACTTCCCATGTTGCCTCTGAAGGATAAAGCTTCGAGTTTATGCTGTAATAGTTGCACCCTGTAGGTACTGCATCAGGGTTCATAATCGGGTCCAATCCCGAAGCTGGTGGGATAAAGCCTCCACTCAGGGCTGAAAGAATTCTGTCAATCTCCACGTCGCAGTTACGAAGCCTGTCCTTATAATCCAGCCCCTGTTCAAGATCAAGTGTAACTGTACTGTTAGTTTTCCCATAAACTGCAGTTTGCGCCTTGGAAATGCTTGTATTATTGGTTACGACCTCCCAGACAAGTTTAGTAACTTTTGTATCATTCAGTGGAATTCCGAGAGGATAAGCAGATTCAGGATAGAAGGCAGCAGTGACATTTTCCTCAAAGTTTCCTCCAAGCATAGCTCTTACCATTCCTGTAAGTTCGTCACTTTCAGGATCTGTCTTATTCGTCGTAGGAACATGGCTGAGAATATGCATACCGTATGGGATATTTTCATTTCCTATATCTTCCAAATACTCATGAAGTGAATTTTTAACAAAATTCCCAAACTCTGTTTCATTATAATTTTGAAGAGTAGTTACGTTATCTATTCCCAGATCAACACTTAGATTGAATGCTATTATTTCGTTTATTATGGCTTTCTGGTATCCTGCTTTTGTCTGAGAAGAAATTCCTGGATCATAATACCCTTCCACATTAGTTGAAAGGTTTTGCAAATCTCCATAAAGCCCACCACGCTCAAGGGTTGGAGTCAGATGGTCAATAATCAGGGCATTACCTCTGTACTCCGCAGTTATTCCTTCTCCCACGTTGGCAACGATGTAAGGATAGATATTCGGAGTATCCTGCAACAGGAGAGGAGACCAGTCTGAAGTCCGGTTCATGCCGTAAGTAGAACCCGGAAGCCACTCGTGCGTACCGTGAGTACCCATATTAATAAGTGCATCAGGCTGGAACTCGTGGTGTAGCCAGAGATAGAAAGCTATGTACTGGTGTGTGGGAGGTACAACGTTGCTGTGGTAAAGAGTGTCATTGTTTTGTCCTGTTCCTCTGGCAGGCTGGGGCATGAGCCAGACATTTCCGAAGCGTACCGTAGGAATTACAATGTATTTTCCGGTCTCATTTTCATAGATCATAACACTCTTATTTTGAGGCAGGTCTTCGGACCAGGGTTCTCCCCATTCGGCGGTTACATTGGATCTCAGATTTTCCGGAATTTCGGACTCAAACCATTCTTTATAGGTATCCATAGGTATGAGCTGCAGTCCCCACTCAGTCCTGTTTTCTACCATTCCGTTCAGAATACCGGGAGCCCAGGAACCTACGTTTATACCCTGTGCCTGAAGCATTTCCATGAGCTTACTGCTATTTTCCGGAATTCCGGAGACCTCATAGCCACTTTTATTCATTGCATTGAGGAGTTCAAACATGCTCTGGGTGGAATTGAGATAATTTGCTACGATATTGTCCTTTCCTGAAGGGTAATTGTAATAGATGACAGCGACTTTTTTATCCTCATTATTCTCTAACTTCAGGTTCGCCCAGTTAACTGACCTGTTTGCCATCCAGTCAATCTGGGAGGGAAGAGGTTCATAGTTACTTTCACCGGTTTCAGAATCGTAATTATCAATTCCAACCACAATATACTCGAAAATTCCGTCAATGCTAGGGAGTAAAGTCTTGTATACAACCTCTTCACTGGGAATACCTCTATTACCGTCAGCTATGTCGGTGGAGTTTGCAGGATTTGTAACAACCAGTCCTGTAAGCACGGGAACATCAAGGTCTTTAAGCTCCTGTACACCTTTATCAGGATCATCATAATTCAAACGGAAGCTCTTAAGAGAAATTACGCACTGTACAAGTGGCTCTCCATTTTCGTCAAAGTAAAATTTATGAATATCGTTGAAAGTATCAAAACCTGCAATTACGTTGCAGCCTTTTCCTTCCAGATCGTAGACGAGTTCATCTATGACCTCAAGGTTGTCACCTGTATAATCCGAAGCATGGAACCATATCCCTATAGTTGGCTTGCTCTTGTCGTAAATATGTCGTGATTCATTTGAGTTAGCTGAGTTAGAGTACCATTCAAGGTAATCAGTTGTGTTTTCGAACCAGTCGGGTTGAGATTCGTTAGTTGCAGAACGGGCATCCGGATGGTAAATTGCTGCTTCGGGGAATTCTACAGGGTTTTCATAAACCCAGTTTTTCGTAAGTTCAGGTTTATCTCCATATGTTTTTGCTAGATATGTAAGGAAATTCTCAGTGTTTTTCTTCAGGATTCCTCTGGAGCCCATATTGTAGAAAAATTTCTCTTCTGTAGAATTGTATGGTTTGGTCCCGGTAAAAATAAGATCATAACTTGAAGTGTTGATATATGTTGTATCAATTGCAGAAGAAATATCTATAAGTGCAGTCCCGTTTTTGTGGGCACTTTCAAGATCGTCCCCTATATCTTCAAACTGAGACCAGAGCATATAAGTGAATATTACATCCTGGTTTTCAAAAGTGACATTGTTAAAGTCAGAATACCCTGAAATATACGTTACATTAATACTTGAGTTGTATGGATTGGACTGCGCTGCTGTCGCAAGAGCACTTCCATCATAACAGATAAAAGTAATATTCACATGGTTTCCATCAGCCGATACGTTCTGTGCTAGCATTAAAAGGATTACTGCACATAATACCAATAATCTACTTTGTGCCGTACGCATTTTATCCCCAGAATAATGTCTCATGAATCTTAGAGCACCCCGGAAGAAAGATAACTGGAATGCTTTGCTCACTGGTTGATTTTATGTTAAAATTTTGTGAATTTTAGAAACTTGTCCGAAATAGTCGTTAAGTTCTAAAAGTGAAATTGGATGCTCTCGATTTTGCTTACAGTTCAAGTCAAGAACTTCCAAAAATTAATGGGCAGCCGATTCTGTATTACAGATTTAACATTTGGAGCATTAAGGAGTAAAATATATAAAACGAGGTTTTTGGATCACGATTATTAGCTATTTGGGTAAAAAGGTCAATAAATAGCATTTTTTGTGTAATACATATTGTGGCTCTTCATTGCTTTGCAGAACTCGAGAACGATTACTCAGTTGAAGAATAGGTACAAAAATAGAGAATCATATTTTTTGAATCTTATTTTCCCAATAAACTTTCAAAACATTATCTTTGTTAGATAAAATTTAAAACGTAGCTATAAGTTACCTGCTTGAAATAGTAAAGTGCATTTTTTCTTTCGTTCATAAATCAACGAAATTCTCTGATAATTATGAAATACTACATACTGAATAATCTCATAGCAAAGAAAATAGTTTGTTTATTTAAAATCAACTACTTATTTAAAATATTCATCTATTTCTTATTAGTGTTTATTTTTC
>DUGT01000186.1:19249-32948 GCA_013331275.1 Methanosarcina sp.
ATTTTTCTTATTAGTGTTTATTTATTTCGTATTGTTTCTTTCTTTTTATATTCAAACATTTTTATATAATTCAAATTTTCACTTTAACTTGTTTTGTAATCTATTTCTTTTATTAATAGTGTCTTAAGACTGCGAAATATTTATATATTTAAATGTAAGTTTACTTATATGCAAATCAAATTTACTTGATTTGTCACCTGAGGTGCCATTTAAACCTCCGTAAATCTGTGGTTTTCCAGGAGTAGTTTGCCATTTTATATCTCCTCAAAACTTCAGTCTTCCGGGAGTAATTTGCTATTTAACACTTTTTTAAAGCTGCAGTCTAAGGATTAGTTTGCCATTTTTATATCCTTAAGACTGCAGTCTTCCGGGAGTAATTTGCCTTAAAGTTTCTATTATTTTTTTCTCTCTTTTGTCGCATTTTTATGGTCAACTTGTTTTATTTTATGTCAATTACGTCTTACTTTTATGGCCAATTCTGTCTTACTTTTATGGTCAATTATCTCAACACCAAAACAATGAATTCAATACTTTAACTTCTGGCTATGAGCATTTATTGTTAAAATCCGATATGAAAATATTTCTTAACTGATTTGTGTAGAAGGCTGTTTTTTTCTTCGTTTTCTATTATGTAGATCCTGTCTATATCAGGGCCGTTTGCAAGCACATGGGTAATTTCATCCTCAAATACTCTAACCCAACTATACCCAGAGCTGTCATAGCTATAAGTTTGGTCTCCGGCTATTATATAATATCCTTAACGGAAGAGCTAATAACTCTTAGCAGAAACTAAATATACTTATCTGTACCGCATTTGCAATGTTTTTTTTCCGGAAATACCAGAAGTTCCTCTCAATTCGAAGAGACTTCAAAAAATATAAAATAAGCAGAGTTTCCATAAAAATGAACAATTTGTCCGAAAAAATGTGGCTGTCATATTTTGCACTGATTTTCCAAGTATAAGTTCAAAACATTTTCTTCTTAGCTAATGGTAGATTCCACCAATATAGAAGAGTTGATAATAATGTCAATACCAATAGAACTAAAACTGCTATCATTATTAATTTTTCTTGCATTTTTATCCCCGGACAATAGATAATGAACCACCTAACATCCCAAATGAACGAATGTTTAGGATGTCTAGCTTATCAGACTATTTCAACCTAAAAATTCTAATTTCGGAAATTCTCAAAAACCTATAGGGAAAGAGCCATTAAGTTTCAAAATGAAATCGGAAATTCCAGATTCTGGATATTTATTTTAAAACCAGAAATTTCTGAAGCTAATAAATAGCTGGTTCTATAATATGTTTTTAACATTGAGAACTTATTGATATAATATATAAAATAAAGTTTTTAACTCATAATTATTAGCTATTTGGGTAAAGAAGCCAATTCGATAAAGTTTTCGGATGATAAACTAAAAATAGTACTCAAAATAGAAAAATAAAAAATAAACTGGCTTTCCAAGGAGATGAATAACTATCCAATTTACTAACATAAGTTGGAAACGATCGATTTTAGTGAAAATAGGAATTTAGACAAGTAACCAACGAACCATAAGAAAACATAATCAATAACAACAATAAAAGAAAATATATTTGAAAATTTGGTATATTGAGTCCTAGTAATGACTGCTATTGATATTGTTTTATCTCGGATGAATTATTACGAAAATGAATATCTTAGGAATAACATGTGCAAATAAATGAAAATACCTGAAATAAACAGGACTTTCAGGCTAATCAATCTGAATTAGATTTGAGTGAAATTACTTTAGTTGGAGCAGACGTACCTGAAGAAGAAGATGTACCTGAAGAAGAAGATGTACCTGAAGAAGAAGATGTACCTGAAGATGTACCTGATGAAGAAGACGTACCTGATGAAGAAGATGTACCATTACCATTATCAGGTACGTAAATTACCCTGCCGTCGGCGAGCTTATACGCAGTTCCCAAAACTTCCCCTGTGCCTCCACCGATGTTGTCGGTCATATTCAGGACTTCTATGGGTTTTCCTTCCTCCTTAACAATAATCTGCATATCCTGAGATCCAGGATTTTTTACAATTGTGAGATCCTCTGCCGGATTCAAAAGTTCGGGAAGACTGTAGGACATTACAAGGGCTACCAGCAAGGCCACAGAAAAGACCATTGCCGTGTCAAAAAGGTTGCTAACCCCACTCATGGGACTTGCATCTTCCTCACCAATTAAGATTCCAGCCCGCCTATATCGTCTTGACTTTTTCATGATTTCATCCTTCTTTTACAGAGAGCACTTACTCCCAGGTAGTTTCTTCAATCGTATTTACAATATAATTGATATCTGCCATATCTTCCCAATACCAGCGTCGTCTGATCTGCATAAGCACGTAGCTTATCCCTGCCGCAAAAAGCCCTACAACTGTCGTTGCAAAAGCTATCATCAGGTTTTGTGCAAGGGTTCCCAGATTCCCTACTGAAAGTCCTATTAAGGCAGGACCTAACGGGATAAGAGTCCCCATAAGTCCGAGTATAGGGCCAATAGTGTTAGTTATTTTTGTATGTTCGAGACGCTTTGCCATTTTGATTTCATACTCCTGGGAGAGCCTCTCAATTGCTGGAATGTGCTGCTCTTCAAGATAAGGTGCAGATTCCTTTGCAAAGGAAGTGACCAGAGGGTTTTGGCGTACCTCTTCAAGAGTTCTGGATGCTCCTGAAAAATTCGAATTTTTGAGATCACGCTGAATTTTTTTGCAGTAGATCTCCAGGCTGCTCCAGTCCCTGTGCCTTTTTGTGTATTCTGAGATGAAGTCTCCTACCTGCACCAGAGTAACGAACTCAAGAATGGTAAGAAGTATCATTACAGGAAGCATCAAAGAAACCTGAAAGACATTCATCATGTTGGATAGGAAATCCATTAAGCTCACTGGTTATGCCTCCTTGCATTTGCCAGTAAAAAACTAACAAGTATAATAGCTCCACAAACCATAAGAGGAAGTATTGCTATTTCGTCCCCGCCGGATGAAGAAACACTCATCGGTTTTGTCTGCATGTATGCCGGGATTAACAACAAACCTAACATATAGTAAATTCCAAGCATCATCATGGCACTTCCCAAAGTGTCAGGTGTTTTACCAAGTTTTCTCAACAAAAAAGAAGACCCGACAATTGCAATGAAAAAGGCACTTCCAACAAGGAATCCTATTTTCAACCCGCCGATTTCAAGGGTAGATGCCAGAAGTATACAAGATACTGCAAGTGCACCAAGGCAAACAGGGCAGGGTAAAGATAGAACCAGAAAAGTGTGTCTGGAAACATCCTTTCCTGAATTCCACTTTTTCTGGGTGTAAATACCGGTGATTATGAGAAGTAGGGAAACAAATGCATGAATTCCCATGCCCAGTGAAGAAAGTCTCTCCAGAGCTTCCAGGTTTATACGGTCAGCAATGCTTCCAAACAAAATGGCAAGAAAAAAATAACTGCTTGCGATTGTCAAAATCTCTCTTGTTGTGACTTTTGAAAACCCACATCCTATTCCAGATTTGATTCCAAAGACAAGGATACCTATCAAAATTCCGATAACAGTTAATGCAGTAGAGTCCATATTACCTTCTGAGCATCTATAGTAGAGTTAAATAAATACTGGCTTTTGGGTAATATTTGTTATCTTTTAAGGTAACAAGGGCTTACAGAGTGCATTTTTTAGACTAAAAGTTTATCTTAGCCTTATTTTCTATAAGAGATAGAGAAGATACCTTAACAAATTAAATTCAGAGCATGTTTAGAAGTTAAATTAGTAATACAGTAAAATGATACTCTTTTAAAACGATATCAACCGACGGTGATAATAAAATATATTTCTAATTTAACAAGTATTATGTAAGAATTAATTCTACTTATCAGGTAATGATATGGAAAAAGAAGAAAACAAAAACCTGTAATTAAAGTAAATTTGTTAAAATTAAAAAATAAAAAAGCAATGAAAAGATCTAATAGTTTACTTTACTTGTTCTGACAAAAGCAATAATTATAAGTATTTGAGATAAAATAGAGCTCATCATGGTAGTAAACGTTGTGCGGAGTTCTGGAATGAATGGCGGCAGAGAAAACCTTTTCAAGGCGATTTCAAGTGATACGCGCCTTTCAATTCTTGAACGCCTGAGTGAAGGAGATAAACATATATCCGGTCTGGCAAGAGAAATAGGAATTTCCGTGCCTGTAGCTGCTAGACATATTAAAATATTGGAAAAAGCCGAACTTGTAGAAAGAAAAAAGTTTGGAAATACACATATGATAGGCATCAAACTGAACAATGTCTATTCTTTTCTGGACCACTTTGCAGAAAACAGGAGGCTTGAGGTTGAACAGGGTACGACGCTGCTTGAAGCCCTGAAAAATGTGGCTGCCGTAGAAGTTAAGAAAATGGGGAACAGAGTCAAGGTCGTCTCTACTGATGGGGAAGAGGGATTTTATATATATGAGGTAGATGGCAAGCTTTCTGATAAGACTGTAGACGAATATGAGTTTCACGAAGATGCCGTAGTAGAATGGAAAAAATTAGTGCCTATAACGAAAAAAAGATTACTGGTAAGCATCAGGCGGTAAAAAGACCACGATGCCGAACTATTTAGAGGGGCTCATATCTGGAGCCTTTCAATTGTCCACTTATGAAACCCTTAAAATGTTTACTCTTAGAACCTTTAGAGTGTTTATTCACGGAATTTTTAAAGGATCTCATGAGTCTGCCGAAAATGAAATATTTTCCCTGAAAAATCAGATAATTACCGAAAAGCAGGTATGTCACCTCAACTTCGCCAGGACTCCAAGATGGTCTTCATGATAGGGTTTCAGGTCCTTTGCATTAAGAATCTCAAATCCGGGCTCAAAAGCCTGTTCGAGTTTCTTCACCTCTGCCTTAAAAACTTCTTTTGGGTTTGCTGCAGTATCGATACTCCGCGCTTTAATGGAAAGAAGGAGATATCCATCTCTTTTTAAAAAACGGATTGCGTTCCTTGTAGCAATCTCGGCCTGGTTGGGTTGCGCAACGTCCTGGAAAATAAGATCGACAGGCTCAACGAGATGGGAGTAACTGTCCGGTTTACCGGCATCAGCCAGAATCGGGTGGATATTTTTTCGCCTTGATGCGAGTCTTATCAGATCTCTCATGCTTCTCGGAGCAAATTCAACGGCATAAACTGCACCTTCCGAAACAATATCCGAGACATGACTTACTGTTGTGCCTGAAGCTGCTCCCAGGTAGAGCACTTTTGAATTTTCTTTAAGGTTAATATTAAATTTTTTCAAGACCATGGCTCCAAGTTTGCTCCTGCGAGGGTCCCAGGTCCGATACTCAGTCCCTTGAACCGGGATCAGTTTTTCTCTATAAACGGCTTTTCCAGGGTCAAGGTTCTTTGTAGCAAGCTGTTTTTTGTCTTTTACAACCTCAAAGATCCCATCCGATAACTTTTTGACTTCAGGCATTTACTTTCTCCTCCTTTTCTTTAGCTTTACTCCGCTTTCCTGCTTTTTTTGAGGAGGCCTGGGGTTCAAAGTTCTTATCTGGAGGACTTTCGCTTCAAGTTTTTCCATAAGGGAGGGATCTTTTTCCCCAGAATAAAAGTCAATGCGTGCAGCAAGGGAAAGTTTTGACGCAACAGCCCTTGCTACTTTTCCCCTTAACCACCACGGCGCTGTGTTTACTAAAGGATGGCTGTAGATAATCCCATGCTTTGGAGATGGAGCTCGAGCCCGAAGATGCTTGAAAAGAGCCTTGCTGGCTCCTATAACTTGAATTGTGCTGGAAGGAAACTCAGCAAGTTTTTCGAGGCTTCCTGCAAGACTTATTAACCTTGCTCCAAGCATTGGGCCCGCAATATGTTTCAGGTTGGGTGCAACCTGTTCCATGCTGTTCTCAATATAAGCCTCGATCTGTTGTCTTCGTTCATATAGGCTGAGTACACTTTCCGCAAAACCTTTAAGAAGTGCTTCATCGGCAGGTTCAAGTTTTGCACCCATTGAGTTTCTGGCTTTCAAGTAAAGAGGATCTTCAGAGCTGACGTTTTCACGGGAACCGTATTTTACAATAAAAAGTGCCAGGTCTTCCCCACCTAATTCGCTTTCCGGGAAATAACCTCCATACCATTCAGAAAGTCTTTCAGACAGGGCGTTTGTAGTTTCATTGATATCGTCCAGGGCTTCTACAGCCTGAATAATTCGCTGGTCAGGAGTGATGGCGCTTGAGACCTGGAGTTTTGCAGCCTCCAGAGTAACTTCGTGTAAAAGAAAGTAATATTCGGCAGGTGACTCCGCAAACCCGCATTTGATAGCTGCAGCCTTTAGGTCAAAACCTTCAGGAGGTAGATTCGATCTGCTTTCCCTTAGGGAAAGAGAATGAAGTGCAAGCTTCCTGATATCTTTTGAAAAAAGTTTGGACTCCAAAATTTCTCCGACTCTGTCGGTTTCAAGAGTTCCAAACCAGGTATTAATCTTCAATCTGGACCTCCAGAGATATCCGCACCCCGATTCCTTCCCTTTGTGAGCAGGACTCTTCCACCAAGAGATTCGTCAAGCATACGCTGGGTTTCTTGCTGGAGTCTTTTGCCTTCCTCAATGCTTCCGACAATGCCATAAACTACCGGCCCGAAAGAACTGATACCTGCTCCATTCGCACCGTTGTCATGCATGTAATTCATGATATCCAGAACAGGCTGGGACTGGAGTTCGACTTCCCTTCTCTTAAAACCTACAGTCTGGATGTGATTAATCGCTTTGCCAAAACTTTCCAGGTCTTCCTCGATAAGTGCAGGAAGCATCTGCATGAGAATTACATGGGAAATTTCCTGAACTTCGGGAAGGGGAATCGGACAATACTTCTTGAAAATGTCAACTTCTTCCATATCGTGAGCTCCTTTTCCTTGAGGAATTACAAGGACAATGGGCCATTCAGGAAAGTTTCTTCTGAAAAGGACAGGACCAGGAGGTACGTGGCTAGCTGAAGAAGGAGAAAATGCACCTTTATCCTTGAACTTATGTCCTCCATCCAGAATAAAGCCACCATTCTCAAAAGCAGCAACTCCTATTCCGGATGTGCCTCCCCTGCCGACCGCAACTGCAAGTTCCCTAATGCTTTTTTCCAGTCCATAAATACTATTTACGGCTACTGCTGCCGATAATGCAGCCTGAGTCCCTGAACCTAGTCCTACATGATCAGGAAGACTATCTTTAATATGCAGTTTTATCCCTTTTCCTGTTGGAAGAAGTGCCTGTACAGCTTTTTTTATTTTGCCTGCGAGAAAAGAATTGCCGATGATCTCTATATTATCAGCTTCAGTTGCAGAAATTTCCAGGCCGGGATATTCAAGGGTGATTCCCGCTCCTCCATCGACCCTGCCTATCTCTGCATTGAGGTCTATCAGGGTAAGATGGAGTCTGGATGGAGTCACTACTTTAATCATGTATATCTGTACCTCATTACCTATTCATAAAGCTTAGGAATTACACTTCCTTTAGCTCAGGGATTAAGCTTCTGTTTCCCCCAGAGTTTTTCCTTAATAATCGAATAAGTAAAAGATAAAGTTTTCCTGTTAAACATGAATTTAAGCATCGGATAAATCAGAGAATATATCCTTACACGAATTTCCATATCACCTTTGAAATCCATCATCGGATTCACGAATACAGGGTTAATGGAAAAACTGCAGTGCTTGCACCGGCTGTATGCCAATCCTGCAACAGCATGTATAAATCCACAGAGCATGCCTGTATCTGCAGGATCGGAAAGTCCAAACATTAAGTAAGACTCCAGACGTTTAATTTTTATCCCGTTCAGTAAATCGGAAAATAGACGAAATAGAGGTCTTCTGAGAGATCTGAATGCCTCCATGACCCAGTGAAGTTTTTCTCTGGTGGTCATTCCTGATTCTGGAGCTTTTTCAATTTCAGGCTTCTTTTTTCCTCTTATCTTTTCAATTATACTCCGTTTTTCTTTTTTCTCATTTTCTTCTATTATTATTATTTCCTTTTCGATCTCTCTTTCCTCAATATCCTTTTTTTTCTTCACCTCAGTTTTATCCTGTGATTCTATAGTAACTCGTACCTTTTCTGTTTTCTGAAGATCAATCTCACTTTGTTCCTCTTTTACTGCTTCGTCTTTTTTCGATTTTTCCGTTTCTTCAGGAAGGCTTTCGCTTTCTTCTGGTTCCTCTATGGAAAAGGTATGGGAAAAGAGCAGCCATTTTACAGTGAATATGCCTTTAAGTTCTTTCTTTTCTTCCAGGCTCAGGATCTGGAGTTTGAAAGTGAGGCCTATTGCTGTAAATAGGATGAATAAGACCAATAGAAAAACCAGCAGAAGAAGAGTTATTACAAGCATATTAACAGGTTCGGGAGAAGAGGATAGTCCTAACTATCCTGAAAAACCCCCACTTTATAAGTTTTTGATAAGAATCCCCAAAATAGTTTAGTTCCAGAAATTGGGTGGAAAATTAGTGGAAACATCCCCCTTCTTCTATATTGACTTCGGTTCCTTCTACAGTTTCCTTTTTCGGAGTTTCTTTTCCTTTAATTTCCTGTTCCTTAAATTCCTCTTCTTTTTTGTTTTTGCCTCTCATGCCTTTGAGCTTGTCCATAATCTCAGGGACAAGATCGGGAATTGAGCTAAGGATTGATCCGGCGTCGCTTCGTTCAGAGAGCCGGAAGATTCTGGCTTCTTCTTCTGAAAGCATAATAAATGCCACAGGCTCTATCTTTGCACCTGCTCCTCCACCTCCTCCATATCCAGATTCGGTGTCTTTCTTGCCTTCTCCTCCACCTGCTCCAAATCCCATTGAAATCCTTGAAATTGGAATTATTGTTTTCCCAGCAGCAGTAATCGGGTCCCCAACTACGGTTTTTGTAGTCGCAATCTTCTCAAGTTCACCTGCAATTTCTTTAATAGTAGCTTCTACACCCAACTTTTCATCCCCTCTTTGTATATTATTTCTTATATGGTGATGATAAAGATTTCTTATTTTTTCATTTTTAATCTAAGTTTGAGTACATTAACTTTAGATTTAATCATATTTGAGTAATTCTGAACCTACAGTTCAAACACAGTTTTTAGTTTGAGAAGACGAAATTATTTTCATCGTCTTGAAGGCTATTGTTCTTTTACCTGGTAATTCAAATTTAAATCTTTCTTATTTTGAAATTAATAAATGTTTGATCAATTAAAATAAGACAATAACCTATAAGTAAGATATTCTATTAAGTTAAATAACCTGGGTTATCCTACTATATATAAATTACATAAAGAATATTTTAAAATCCTAATTTATTCAATTCAACATAATTTCAGTATATTTATATTCTATTATTTGAATTCCAGCTTAATTAATGGAATTTACTTGAGGCATCTTACAAAAGATAAACAAATTCTTTGAGTAAGAAATTAATTTTGCACTCGTGAGTTTATGTAGGTATTCACTGTAAACTCTCTTTAGTTACAATTAAAGTCTTGCCAAAACTTCTTTTAGTGGACGGAGGAATTAAAATTAAAAAATTAATCACTTTGTTAGTAGCTATTTTCATGTTAGCATTAATATCAAGTCTTGGAGCTGCGGCTGAGATTATAGTGCAGCCAGGAAGTTCTATTCAAAAAGCTCTGGATAGTTCGTCTTCAGGCGATATAATTACTGTAAAACCCGGGATCTATACTGAAAATGTCAATGTAACTAAAGATGGTCTTACAATCCGTTCAGAGTCCGGAAATCCTGATAATACCATGATTAAAGCCAAAAGCTCAGGAGCCAGTGTGTTCCTCCTGCAGGGAGACAACATAAAAATAACTGGATTTAAGGTCGTAGGAGCAACCCGGTCAGGTAATGCAGGAATCTATCTGTCCTCATGCAGTAACTGCATAATTGAGAACAATAAACTTTTGAACAACTGTTATGGAATTTATATCCTGCGTTCTAAAGGAGACAAACTGTCAAAGAATACAGCTACGAACAACAGGGAATATGGAATTGTACTTGGGACTGCTACAGACAATACCCTTTCAGGAAACACGGCCCTTAACAATGGACGAGGGGTCCATATTGGTAATTCAGATGGCAATAAACTCTCAGGCAACACCATTCAAAACAACAATGTTTATGGGTTTTATATCTGTGGCAAAAGTGACGCAAACCAGATTTACAATAACTACTTCAATGACACCAATATGACTATCAAAAACGGAATAGGAAATGCCTATAATACCAAAAAAACTGCAGGTACTAACATTGTAGGCGGACCGTATATAGGAGGAAACTTCTGGGGAAAACCTGATGGTACAGGATTTTCCAATACAGCAGCAGATAAAAATAGGGATGGAATTTCCGATTCTGCATATAAAAGCATAACAGGCAGTATCTATTCTGACAACCTTCCTCTAGTTGTCTATAAATCCGGGCCTACAAAACCTATTGTTGCTTTTTCTGCATCTCCAACCTCAGGAAACGCTCCACTGAATGTTAAATTTACTGACACAAGCACAGGAACACCAACTAAATGGAAATGGAATTTTGGAGACGGGACTTCCTCAACCTTGCAGAATCCAACGCATAAGTATTCCAAAACAGGAAATTATGCGGTTGCACTTACAGCAACCAACTCAGCAGGTAGTAATACACTAACAAAAGCAAATTATATAAAAGTGGTAACAAAGCCTGTTGCTGCCTTCTCTGCATCTCCTACCTCAGGAAAAGCTCCATTAAACGTTAAATTCACTGATACAAGCACAGGAACACCAACGAAGTGGAAATGGAGTTTTGGAGACGGAACAACTTCAACATCCCAGAATCCAACGCACAAATACTCCAAAGCAGGAAAATACACAGTAACTCTTACAATAACCAATGCAGCTGGCAGTAACACGGTAACAAAGTCTAATCATATCACAGTGACAGTAGCTACATCAAAGCCAGTTACTGCATTTTCTGCATCTTCTACCTCAGGAAAAGCTCCACTGAATGTGCAGTTTACTGACAAAAGCAGCAATAGTCCAACTTCATGGAAATGGAGCTTTGGAGACGGAACAAGTTCAACCTTGCAGAATCCAACACATAAGTATTCAGCTGCAGGAAAATACACGGTAACACTGACAGCAAGTAACGCAGCAGGCAGCAGCACGGTAACAAAATCAAATTATGTAACCGTTACAACAACTTCTCAAACTCCAACTGCTGTATTTTATTCATCTCCAAAATCAGGAAATGCACCTTTAAGCGTTAAATTTACTGACAAAAGTACAGGAAAACCCACTAAATGGAAATGGGATTTCGGAGACGGGACATCGTCAACATCCCAGAACCCAACACATAAGTATTCCAAAACGGGAAAATATACTGTTAAACTTACAGTAACGAATGTTGCAGGTAGTAACACTGCAACAAAATCAAAGTATATAACTGTCACAACAACTTCACAAGCTCCAGTTGCGGACTTCTGGGGCTCTACACTCTCAGGAAAAGCATCGTTAAAGGTTACATTCACAGAGACAAGCAAAGGCTCTCCAACTTCATGGCAATGGGATTTTGGAGATGGGACATACTCAACACAAAAGAGTCCAACACACACATATTCAGCTGCAGGAACTTATACTGTTAAACTCACAGCAATAAATGCAGTAGGAAGTAGTACAAAAACAAAATCAAATTATGTAAAAGTGACAAAATAACAAAAGATTGAACGCGTTATAAAAATCAGTTTTACTGACTTAACAGTATGTTCATCCAGTTAACTTGTTCGTCCAGTTAACATGTCCATCCAGTTCTTAAAAGTTAATTCTCTAAAAAACGAATAAGTAAAAACTATTCAGCCTGAACAACACATAATTAGCCAACTTTAATATGATTACTGGAACAAGTTTCTTTGGATTAGTTTCCGCTAATCATAGGCTAACCATCACTTTTTTATTTTTTCTGCCGTATTTCATACTGAAAACAGTATCAAATATTTTTGGTTTCTTACTTCAGTTCTTATATCCAGTTCTCATTTATTTATTTTTTTATTTATCTATTCACTCCCAATTTCAAACTGTATCTTGAAATTAATACATGCTTCTGAAAATAATTTATTATCTATCTTGTAAATTAATCTGGAGTTGCCATACAAAAAGTGCATGAATTAAATTAAAACTGAATATTTAATTGTAGTATAATATAGCTGAAATAATGTCTTAAAAGTAAATTAAAACTGAGAAGGTTTTTTATTGTCCATGACTTACCTAAAAAATAAAAGATAATGAGAATATTTATATTAATCTATGCTCATTTTCTTCAAGCTAAAGTGATTTCATCTGGATTATTTTGCACCTGGTAGATCAATTCTTTGAATAAAAACATACCCTACATTCGTGTATTCAAATAGGTCTCATTGTAAACATTTACTTGGCCAAAGTATAAATTTTATTTAAAACTTCTTTTAATGAACGGAGGAATTGGAATAAAAACATTAACCTCTCTGGTAGTAACTTTTTTAATTTTACTGTTTATATCTGGTCTCGGAGCTGCAGCTGAGATTATAGTGCAGCCGGGAGATTCTATTCAAAAAGCTGTAAATAATTCGTCCTCAGGCGATATAATTACTGTAAAACCCGGAACCTATACCGAAAATATCAACGTAAATAAAAATAATCTTACTATCCGATCAGAATCCGGAAACCCTGATGATACAACTATTATGGTTAAACGTTCAGGGGTCGATGTGTTCCTCCTGCAGGGAAGCAACATAAAAGTAACTGGGTTTAAGATTATGGGAGCAAGATCCGGTTATGCAGGAATCCGTCTGTCTTCATGCAGCAACTGCATAATTGAAAACAACAAACTTATGAACAACTGTTATGGAATCTATTTCCTGCGTTCCACAGGGAATAAGTTTTCAAAGAATACGGCTATAAGCAACACAGATTTTGGAATTGTGCTTGGAACCGCAATGGACAATATCCTTTCAGGAAATACGGCTTTTGGTAACGGCCGCGGTACTCATATTGGCAATTCTGACGGCAACACATTCTCAGGTAATACTATTGAAGATAATAGTGTTTATGGGCTTTATGTCTGTCCCAGAAGCGACAATAATCAGATTTACAATAATTACTTCAATGACACCAGTATGACTATTACAAACGGAATCGGAAATGTCTATAATACCAAAAAAACAGCAGGTACTAACATTGTAGGCGGACCGTATATAGGAGGAAACTTCTGGGGAAAACCTGATGGTACAGGATTTTCCAATACAGCAGCAGATGTAAACAGGGACGGAATCTCGGACTCAGTGTATAAAAGCATAACAGGCAGTATCTATTCTGACGACCTTCCTCTAGTTGTCTATAAATCCGGGCCTACAAAACCTATTGTTGCTTTTTCTGCATCTCCAACTTCAGGAACCGCACCTTTGAATGTCAGATTTACTGACACAAGCACAGGAACACCAACTAAATGGAAATGGAATTTTGGAGATGGGACCTCCTCAACCTTGCAGAATCCAACGCATAAGTATTCTAAAGCCGGAAATTATGCAGTTGTACTTACAGTAACTAATTCAGCAGGTAATAATACATTAACAAAACCAGATTATATAAAAGTGGTAACAAAACCGGTTGCAAACTTCTCTGCGAAGCCTACCTCAGGAAAAGCACCTTTAACTGTTACCTTTACTGACATAAGTACAGGAACACCCACTAAGTGGAAATGGA
>DUGT01000186.1:33143-36413 GCA_013331275.1 Methanosarcina sp.
AGCAGGAAATTATACTGTGGCACTTACAGCAACTAACTCAGTAGGCAGTAACATGGTAACAAAAACTGAATATATAAAAGTCATAGTAAAACCAGTTGCTGCATTTTCTGCATCTCCTACCTCAGGAAAAGTTCCATTAAACGTTAAATTTACTGACACAAGTACAGGATCACCAACGAAGTGGAAATGGAGTTTTGGAGACGGAACTTCCTCGACCGTGCAGAATCCAACGCATAAGTATTCAGCTGCAGGAAAATACACAGTAACTCTTACAATAACCAATGCAGCTGGCAGCAACACGGCAACAAAATCAAGTTATATCACAGTGACAGGAACTTAACAGGTTCCTGTTACATATTTCTTGGTTTCCCACTCTCAGGAAAAGCTCTACTGAATGTATAGTTTATTGACAAAAGCAGCAATAGTCCAACTTCATGGAACTGGAGTTTTGGGTACGGAACCTATTCAACATCTCAGAGTCCTGCACATAAATACAGTGAAGCAGGAAAGTTACTATCAGCTTAACAGTAAAGAATGATACAGTGAAGTAGGAAAGTTACTGTCAGCTTAACAGTAAAGAATGATACAGTGAAGCAGGAAAGTATACTGTCAGCTTAACAGTAAAGAATGCTAAGGGCAATAATACTAAAACGATTTCTGAATATACTGTAAGTAAATAATATAGAATACTAAAACGATTTCTGAATATACTGTAAGTAAATAATATAGTAAACTCATGAATCAATTGAGGAAACATAGTAAACTCACGAACTAGTTAAAGTGTTACTATATTTCTTAAAACTCCTTATTTTTTAATATCCCCGAAGTAGTCGAGTTAAAAAGAGAAAGGTACTGAGCTTATTATAAAGGCTATCCCAAAACTTCACTTAACCTCATTATTGCTGCTAAGATTACAACTCCATGTTAAGATATTTTTATCTCAAATCTTGGAAATGCTTTCTTACACGATTCTATCTAGCTAAAAATCTCTATTTCATTTTTCTTCTTTTATGAACTTAAGAGGACCCTATAAAGTTATATTTTATTTAGAATTGGTTGAATGGACCAAAAATCAAGCTTTTTTTACAAATTAAACCGGATTTTTAATTTTATGGTATAAAACTACATCATACAACATCAAACAAAATTTGTAATCAAAAAAGAAGTTTTTGGACAAGAATTAGAAACTTTTTAATATAAAAGATCTAAATATAGAACCAATTTATAATTGTCGAATAAAATAGTTAAGTTCCTACTATGCAGGATCTAATCTATAATCGATATGACAAAAATCCCTATAATAGCTCTTTCGTATAGAAAATGTGGAAACAATATAAGTACCGACAGTTGACTAACTTAAGACAGAATTATGTTAATTGAACTAAAGAGATTCATCACTTAAGAACGTTTTATATTAAATCTGCAAATTACCTATAGCTACATCCCGATTTTCATGATTTTATAAACTCCAGTTCAATCTTTTAATTAAATTATGGTTATGTAGAAATCTTCTGAAATAAGAATTTCCAGTTGTTTAAAATGAACTAGCTGACACTTTTACATATTTATTTCAGAACCTATTGAAACTTATTTAGATAGGTCTTCTATAAAACCAAAAATGAAGAAACTACGAGATTTTGGAACTGAGTTTTAGAGCAATATAAACCTGTATTCGGCAGGTGGACACTAATATTTGGGTATTTTTCAGGATAGGTATCCTACTCAAACTGTAAGGGAAAAAGTAGATTTTATATATTTAATGAAAGTTCAAAAATTACTCGAGTATAAAAATGCATTAAGACTAAAAACGTATTAAGAAATCAGTCCAACTTTCAAAATATGTGAAAAAAATTATTCTGAGTTTTTTGTTTAGAATATTTTCCCTTAAATGAAGAGGATGTCAGGATAGTGCTTTTCAAACGCCCCTATTAATTCGTCCTGTATTTAACATGTGTTAACATATTGCCCAATCATCACAATAAAAAGGCGTGGCAGGCCACTTTTGCAGTCTTTTGGATGAGATTGAGTGCAAATTTCCATCAAATGCTATCCATGAGAAAACTTGCAAAACAATTTACCTGCTGGATGTAGATGAAACACAAGGAGTAAGACAATGAAAATGAACAAAAAACTGTGTTCAGTAGCTTTAGCTTCAACAACTATTGTTTTATTTTTAATTTTAACATTATCTACTACATCGGCAGCTACTGCACAAATTACTTCTAACACGGCTGGATACGCCTACGTCACAAATAGCGGCAGCACCACTGTCTCTGTAATTGACCTTGCAATAAACAAGGTTACAGCTACGGTAAGTGTAGGAAAATATCCTTACGGAGTTGCAATAAATCCTGCCGGAACAAAAGTGTATGTGTCAAAAGAAGTAAGCGGCGTTATCTCGGTCATTGACACCAAAACAAACAAGGTTACAGCTACAATACAGGTAGGGAAGCGTCCCTGGGGAGTTGCAATTAACCCGGCTGGAACAAAGGTATATGTGGCAAACGAAGGTAGCAGAAGTGTCTCTGTAATTGACACTGCAAGCAACAAGGTTACAGCTACAGTAAAAGTAGGAAATTATTCTTGTGGAGTTGCAGTAAATCCGGCTGGAACAAAAGTATATGTAGCGAACACTTTTGATAACACTGTCTCTGTTATTGACACAGCAACAAACAAGGTTACAGCAACAATAAAGGTAGGAAATCTCCCTACCGGAGTTGCGGTTACTCCAGATGGAACAAAGGTATATGTGACGAACGAGTATGATGTTTCTGTAATTGACACAGCCAAAAATAAGGTTGCTGCCACGGTGACTGTAGGAAAATATCCATGGGGAGTTGCAGTAAATCCAGCAGGAACAAAAGCATATGTGACAAACTATGGAGAAGGTACTTTTTCTGTGATTGATACAGTCACAAACAAGGTTACAGCAACAGTGAATGTAGGAAGTTATCCTTTAGGAATTGCTTTCAGCCCAGACGGAACTAACGTATACGTGGCGAAAGAAGCAAGCAGTGCTGTTTCCGTAATTAACACAGCCACAAACAAGGTTACAAATATAGTAGGAGTAGGAAAAGAGCCTGTTGCTTTCGGGCAGTTTGTAGGTTCTGTCCCAGTACTCCCTGTTGCAAGTTTCACCAGTAGTGCTACATCAGGAAAAACACCAATAAATATCGCCTTCACTGACACAAGCACAGGAACACCGACCAAATGGAAATGGAATTTTGGAGACGGGACAACTTCAACCCAGCAGAATCCCATTCATAAGTA
>DUGT01000186.1:36562-36809 GCA_013331275.1 Methanosarcina sp.
ATTCAACGGCAGGAACATATACTATTAAGTTAACAGTAACGAATTCGGTAGGTAGTAACACTGTAACAAAAACAAACTATATAAAAGTTGTAACAAAACCTGTTGCAGACTTCACCAGTAGTGTTACATCAGGAAAAGCACCAATAAATGTCGCCTTCACTGATACGAGCACAGGGACACCGACCAAATGGAAATGGAGTTTTGGAGACGGAGTTACTTCAACTCAGCAGAATCCCATTCATAAGTA
>DUGT01000186.1:36949-40263 GCA_013331275.1 Methanosarcina sp.
ATTCAACGGCAGGAACATATACTGTAAACTTAACAGTAACGAATGCTGCAGGCAGTAGCACGGTAACAAAATCAAATTATATAAAAATAATAGAAAGATCGACTGCTGCAATTTCTACGAAATCTACCTCATAAAAACACCAATAAATGTCGTTTTTATTGACAGGAGTACAGGAACACAAACTAAGTGAAAATAGAGTTTTGTAAACAGAACCTTCTAATCCGCTGAATCTAACGCGTAAACTGTTGAAGGTTCAGTTTTTTTCTTTGTTCTTATTTTCTAATATCTCTTTATTTTGTATCTTAGTTTTCTTTCCTCATCTAGTTCGCCTCAGGAAATAGGCTGCTCCTATAGCCGGTCCCAAAACTCCAGGCCCAGGTCCGGGTGATTCTTTTTCCTCTGAATCTTCTTCATTGGTACCATTTTCGTCAGTAGTGTTTTCATAGGTATTATTTTCGACTGATGTTTCTGTAGCTTCTTCGGTTTTGTCTGCAGTGGTTTCTGAACTGGCTACTTTCTCCCTATCGGGCAGACCCTGCTCATAAGCACTGGCGTTCAGATTACTCTCAATGGCTTTAACGGCATTTGGGACTTTTGGGAATAGCGGGTAATTATCGGTTCCTCCACCTGTGATGTTATATGAGGTATCGCAAATTCCATTGCTATTTTCGTCCACACCGGTTTCGCTGTAACCTTTACCTTCAAGGTTGGCCCAGAAATTTCCTCCTATGTAAGGACCCCGGATGATATTCTCTCTTGTTTTGAGGGGACTTTGCCAGATATTTTCCGCATTTACGACTTTTTCTTCGACATTTTCGTCATTTTTGAAGTAATTGTTATATATATGGTTCTTGCTGCTTAACTCAAGAGCGATTCCCGGACCATAATTATAGGCAATTATATTGTCGACAATGTCATTTGAGTTTGAGCTTTCGAGCCTTATTCCTTTCTCGTCAAGGGTAACGAGATTGTTGCTTATGGTATTGCTGTCAGAACCTTTGAGAAGAATGCCATCTTTGGCTCCCTGAACTCTGTTGTTGTTAATATAGCAGCTTTTGACTCCAGTAAGCAAGATCCCTGCGTTTTCCGAACCCTCAATGGCAAACCCGCTAAAAGATGCTCTATTTACGCTGATTTCAATAGTGCTTTTCGTAGGATCAGCTGCCCTTATCACTGTGTCTTCTGGCTTTCTTGACTCCGACCAGATCTGGACTTGCTTATTTATTTTGAGATTTTCAACATAGGTTCCAGGGCTTACATAAATACTGTCTCCGGATTCTGCTTCATCAATTGCGGCTTGTATAGAAATATAGTCTCCTTCAGTTGCTGAACTTACTCTTAAAGTCGAGGCCGAGGAGGTAGAGCAGGTACAGAGAACTGCCAGAGTAATCGCAAGCGCTGTCAGCTTAAAGGCTCTGAAATTCTGTCTGTTTATTCTTCTCATACTGGTTCTTCCTTTACATTTTGAAGCTTCAGTTTTCTTTAGTCAGGGTTCAACTCTTTAGAAAAAGGAAAGCCTTCCTTTTTTAGGTTTTTTACTGGTTTTTAGTAAAAATTCTCTCAAAAAACTTGTCAGAGAAGTAATTTTATCCTGAAATTAATATACCTTTGGAAATCAAAAATTATAAACAGCTATCCTTAAATAATAGTTCAATATCCTTTACGATAAAGGAAATTAATCTTCAGTCAAAGCCTTATCTTCAGTTAAAGCCTTAAATACTGTATAATCCGATATTACACTGAAATTTTATTGTTTTATTATCGTCTCGAACGGAGGCCTAAAAATGGATGAGAAGATTGCGCCCCTCCTTGAAGAGTTAACCAGGGCGCTTGGAGACCTTGAAAAAACTGGCATAAGGGCAGAGTTTGAGAAACTCATTGCTTTTCGTGTCCCGCCTGATGTCGCAAAAGAGAGTATCCTCCGCAAGTTCGGAGGAAAAAGAAAAATTTTGAAAGTAAAGGATCTGTCTGCTAATATTAAGAACTTTGAGCTTACGGGCAGGATTCTGGACCTTGGGGAAAAATCAATCCGCCCGCAGGCAGGGGCTCAGGAAAAACCTTCCAGGCTTTATACCGGAGTTCTCGCGGACGAAACCGGTTCTGTCCTATTTTCTTCCTGGAGAGAGCTACCAGGTTCGATTGGGGATGTGATTAACATCAAAAATGCCTATGTCCGGATCTGGCAGAACCGGATCAGGCTTTCTATAGGAGAACAGTCTCCGGTGTCGAAAATCTCGGACTCTTCGCTTCCCCCCTTGTCCGAACTTTCAGCAAGCAAGAAGAAGAAGTTAATTGACATAGGAGCTGCGGACTTTTCCGTAGATACAGTAGCCTGCGTGCTTAAGCTTTCATACAGGGAAATTCTTGTAAAGGGACGCAAGTCCAGAGTGATTTCTGGCGTGCTTGCGGACGAGACCGGCAGGCTACCCTTTACGGCCTGGATTGAGCTGCCTGGTATTGATATTGGGGGCATTATCAGAATTGAAGGAGCTCAGGTACGAATGTTCAGAGGAATGCCATCAGTAAATATTCTGAGCAGCACAAAAATCTCTTCGATAGGACCTGACGAATCCGGAAAACTTGCATTTACTTTCGAGTCCGCAGCAAAAGACCCTGTCCCTATCAAAATCCAGGAGATAAATTCAAGAGATAGCATGTTTGATGTGTCCATAGCAGGCAACCTGGTTTCAGTCAGGCCTGGTTCAGGTATTATCTCCCGTTGCCCTGAATGCAGTCGTGTAATCCAAAAAGGAAACTGCAGGGTGCACGGGAAGGTCGAAGGCATATGGGACATGCGGATCAAAGCCATACTGGATGACGGAACAGGTTCCGTGTCAGTTATGTTTCCAAGGGAACTTGCGGAAATTATCTATGGAAAAACTCTTGAAGAAGCTGAGCAGCTAATGTTTTCTGACGTCTCAAAAGATGCAGTCTATGAAGACTTAAGGCGCTTTCTTACGGGCCGCTATCTTGCAGTACGCGGAAACTCCTCAAGAAGTGAATTTGGGATTTCTTTCGTAGCTGAAAATGCCTGGGTGCCTGAAGAGGACCTTGCGGTGAGGGTAGTTGACCTCCTTCGCAGGCTCGGGCTGGATGAAGAGGACGGGCAGGATAAAAGTTCACAGGTTTCCGGAGGAGGAATTGAACTTGCTTAAACGAGAGGTTGCAAAAAGAGTTTTTGCAAGAGAATTCGAAGCCTGCAGAGAACTTGAAAAACTCGAGCGTTTGGACTCGGAAGCTGCAGATTCAAAAACTCCAAACCTGCTCATTAGCCCTCTGGGACTTATTCTCAATCGTGTTTTTGTAGTTGGAGT
>DUGT01000186.1:40443-41568 GCA_013331275.1 Methanosarcina sp.
GGTGCTTTCACGGTCTACGCAGGGCAGTATCAGCCTGAAGCTTCGATCTTCTTCTCAACTGTACAGGTTCCTGCTTTCATTGCCCTTACAGGAAAAGCCAGGACCTACGAACCCGAACCAGGCTCGGTTTTTGTTTCTATTCGGGCTGAAGAAGTAAATATAGTGGATGAGGAAACTCGTAACAGATGGGTCGTGGATACCGCAGAACAGACGGTCGAGAGGCTTGAGGTCTTCTCGGATGCTCTGACCAGCGAATATCGTGGAGAAAAACTTAGGGAATACCTTCTGGAGAAAGGCATTTCTTCCGAGCTTACGGAAGGGATTGTAATTGCGCTTGAACGGGAACGCTCTCCTGATGAGTTTGCAAAACTACTTAAGTTTTCCATCAGGGAAGGCCTCAAAACTCTGGATTTGGACTCAGAAGATAATGCTGATGCTAAAGCCGACCAGAAAGAATTCGTACTCGAATTGCTCAGGGAAATGGGTGGGACCAAAGGAGTCGATTACGCAGCTTTTATGGATGCTGCAGCCTCCAGGGGAATTTCTGAGCAGGTTGTAGAAGAGGTTATTCGCTTCCTGCTTGCAGGCGGGCAGTGTTACGAACCTAAGATAGGAATAATAAGACTGGTAGGGTAATCTAAGATAGGAATAATAAGATTTGTAAGGTAACCAAAGATCAAAAATAATAAGACTTGTAGGAAATATTGCAGGTAAGAAAACCTACGGTAAAAATAAAATTAGAAGGGATTAGCTCTTATATATGTGTGATAATGCTTAAGTGNNAAGATAGGAATAATAAGACTGGTAGGGTAATCTAAGATAGGAATAATAAGATTTGTAAGGTAACCAAAGATCAAAAATAATAAGACTTGTAGGAAATATTGCAGGTAAGAAAACCTACGGTAAAAATAAAATTAGAAGGGATTAGCTCTTATATATGTGTGATAATGCTTAAGTGTAATTAGGTTAATTGGTATTCTCTGTTAAAACTTAATATCTCACATTTATTGTATTAATTGGAGAAATTGACATGAAAGTATTAGTCAGCGACTCACTCTCCAGTGAAGGTTTGGAGATTCTAAAAGAACACTTTACGGTTGATGTTTCCACCGGGCTTTCCGAAGA
>DUGT01000003.1:0-7511 GCA_013331275.1 Methanosarcina sp.
GTAAATTCCCCATGCATTGACGCGGGCTATCCTTTATCGGACTATTCTAATGAACCGGAACCCAACGGAAAAAGGATTAACATAGGCAGGTACGGAAATACGGGAGATGCCTCAAAATCAGAAATAATACTTCCTGTAGCAAATTTCAGTGCCAACAAAACAGAAGGCAAAGCGCCTCTAACTATCCAGTTTACTGATAGTTCTGAAAATGCAGTTTCTGTAAGCTGGGACTTTAACAGTGACGGAGTCAGTGATTCTATAGACAGAAATCCAGTTTATGTGTTCATGACTCCAGGAACCTATACTGTTAATCTGACAGCAATCAATGATAATGGTACGGATTTGGAATCAGCTACAATCAGTGTTACATCGAAAGCGCTTCCTGTAGCAAACTTCACTGCTAACAAGACTGAAGGGTATGCTCCACTTACTGTTCAGTTTATCAATCTGTCAGAGTATGCAACTTCTGTAAGCTGGGACTTTGACAATAACTCCTTTATTGATTCCACAGAAAATAATCCAGTTCATGAGTTCACAACTGTAGGAACTTTTACCGTTAATCTGACAGCAACTAATGAAAACGGTACAAGTTCAAAGTTAGCTACAATAAAAGTTACCGAGAACTCGGTACCAGTTCTTCCTGTAGCAAGCTTCACTGCAAATCTTACTGTGCGGTTCATTGACACGTCCACCAACAGTCCAAACAAATGGAAATGGGACTTTGGAGATGGGACTAATTCAACCGAACAGAATCCTGTACACACATTCAGTAAAGAGGGAACATACAATGTCACCCTGGCTGCAACAAATGATGGAGGTTCCAGTGAGATAAGATCAATGATTATCACTATAAAATCCGTACTGATGCCACCGGTTGCAAGCTTCTCTGCAAATATGACAGAAGGAACAGTTCCTCTTACTGTGAAATTCACTGACACATCCACTCGCCGTCCAACAGGGTGGAAATGGAAATTCGGAGACGGTAATACATCAACAGTTCAGAATCCGGTATATACATTCAGTGGTGCAGGAACATACAATGTCACCCTGGTTGCAACAAACGGTGACGGTTCAAGTGATGAAAGTTCAATGAATATTAAAGTAAACCGCGTACCAACTCCACCGATTGCAAGCTTCACAGCAAACCCGACCGTAGGAACAGCTCCTCTTACTGCGAAGTTTACTGACACATCTACCAACAGACCAACCAGTTGGAAGTGGAATTTTGGAGATGGTCAAACATCAACAGTTCAGGACCCTGAACATGCATTCGGTGTTGAAGGAACATACAGGGTTACCTTGATTGCAACAAATAGTGATGGCTCAAGTGCTAAAAAATCAATGGACATTAAAGTAAACCGTGCACCAACACCTCCAGATGCCAACTTCACTGTGAATCAGACCGAAGGAACAACTCCTCTTACTGTGAAGTTTACTGACACATCTACTAATAGTCCAACTGAATGGAAATGGAACTTTGGCGATGGAGTTACCTCTACCGATAAAAGTCCAGTCTATACCTATACTACTGCAGGAACATTTACTGCTACTCTGAATGTAGGCAACAAAGATGGTTATGACACCGCAAGCAAAACAATAATTGCCACTGAAGTCCCTCTGGGCTCACCAAAAGCAAGTTTTACAGCAGCCCCTCGGATTGGACATGCGCCTCTCACAGTTAAGTTCACAGATAAGTCCAGCAATGCAACCTCAGTAAAATGGAACTTCGGCGATGGGACTACCTCTACCGAATCTAATCCAACTCATACCTATAAAACTAATAAAGTTATAGAATTTTATACTGTGACATTAACTGTAACCAATGGAAAAGAGTCAAGTGTTGCAACCAATTATATATATGTTCTCATATAAATCCCGTGAAATCCAGCAACGAAGCCTTAATAGTGTGAGATTTTGGCGATGAGAGTGCAATAGCACCGAGTCGAATCAAGGTCATACCTACAAGGCTGCAGAGAGTTACGCTATGATATTTACTGCAATCAACGGCAAAGAATTAAATATTTCAACCAAATAATAATTGCTGAGTAATAATATAAGATATAGATTTTTGCTAGCAAAAAAAGCAATGGCAGGCAAATCTGCCATTTTATTCTTATTTTATCTAGACTTTTTATCCAGACAATTCTACCATTTTTCTGTAATAATTCTACCATTTTTCTGTAATTCATCTGGATTGGAAATGTTTATACGTAGTGAACTTAGAGCTTATGTGAAAAAATTTTTATAGACTCTGAAAATTCATGGGCTTTGCAAAATTTACGAGTCTGGGATCGGATGCTTCGAATAGAACGGAAACAAAAGAGTATTTGAGTTTTGTTTTACTGCGGGCAGCCTGCAGCTTTCAAATTTTTATTCCTGAGCCTGTCCGCAGATGTTTTATGGAGCTTGAGATTTTTTTCAGGATAAAATCAAGTTAAAATCAAGTTAAAATCCGGTTTATCCGGATTATAGTATTGTGGTATCGAGTATGTTCCCTGAATACCGGTTTATTCAATCTCGATTCTCTTCCCAGCTACAGGTTTTGTTTTCGGTAGGGTAACAGTTAAGACCCCGTTTTTGAGCTGTGCACTTGATCCTTCTTCTGTTACGCCGTCGGGAAGAGAAATTTCACGGTAGTAACGCATGAAAGACCTCTCTTTTCTAAGGTAACCTTCTTTTTCAGCCTCTTGTTCTTTTCCTTTCCCTGCGCTGATTACCAGAACATTATCCCTTAGATCTAGTTCAACATCTTCCTTGTCAACGCCAGGTAGATCGGTTGTCACAACTACTTTCTCGTCTTCTTCAATAACATCAGTCAGCGGAGAGAAAGCTTCGCTTCCGAGTCGACCTTCCATTGCAGGAAAAGCTCTGAACATATGTTCCATATAGTTCTGCATCCTTCTTATCTCATCAAATGGGTCCCAGCTATACATATCACGGTCTGTTCTTTTTATTGGAAATTTCATATACAGATTCCTCCTTATTCAATTCCAGGATTCCCTTGATCGTAAGCTTTCCCTATTTCGGATTTCAGGATTGCTTTTCTTTCGGTTTTCCTGGGTTTTATTTGTCTTGCAGTGGTTTTGATCTGTAAATTTAGTCCAGAACAGTTATTATCCATCTCTCCAGAGAACAGCCTGAATTACGGGAAAGAAATAACGACGGAGGTACGTTTTTATCTTACCCGCTTTTTACAGGCACGATAATGAGAGTTCAAGACTCCCATACTCTTTAGGAGGAAGGGACAAATCCGTTTTTTGAAGGCGGTACAGGTTCGTCTTCGGTCTGTTCGCAGATATCTATTAAGTAACTGAGGGGTAGTACTTACAGTCCTTTTTTGTGATTGTTCTGTATTAAAGATATTATTCCCAAGTTACTATCCTATAGATAGTAAGTTCAATATTTATATCTTTCGCTCAAATCTGACCAACAACTCAAAAAGTAACTTTTTTTCGGAAAAGTAACTTTAATTTTAGAGAAATAACAAAATTTTCGAGCAAAATTGGTTTAATCTGGATCTCGGAACTAGTTTAAATTATATAATTTATTTATATATTTTAATCTGACATTATATTACAACTATGTATATTTTTGGAGAATAAACTCATCTGATGGTATATCGATTTTTCATCGAACCTGTTCCCATTCCATTAAAATCTGTACGCAACCTGTATACTCATCAACTTCCTCGCCAGCTGCCACAAACCCACATTTTTCATAAAAGTGAAAAGCATGTTCATTTTCTTTGTAAACTTCGAGGGATAGCTTTCCTTTCAAGGTTTTTGCATGTTCGAGAAGAGCTCTGCCGATTCCTCGACCCTGCATTTCGGGTGCTATAAAAAGAGCGCATACGTGTTCCCCAATAAGGGAGATGAATCCTGAGATCTGCCCTTCTTCTTCGAAAATAAAATTTTCGGCGAGTGGAAGGTACTTCTCCTTCATTGTGTTCTTTTGCGAAGCCCAGAACGAGGTCGGGATAAAGAAATGGGCAATGACGGAGGCTTCGTACCAGATTCTAACCATTTCTTCAAGATCGGTTTTCTTGCAGCTTCGGATCAATTTATCGACTTTCCTTTACGTTTTGGACCATTCTATCAACTTTCATTTATTTTTCGGATCAACTTGTTGTTTCCCTGGAATTTCTAACATTTATTGGTTTCCCTTAGTTGAAAATCATTTTACCGGATTTTTGTTCGTTAAAGCTTCTTTTACCTGTGAAACTAAGAATGCATTCATAAAATCAAATACTCTAACCTCAAGAAACCTGAGAAATCTCTGTAAACCAATGAGTATGAAAACTGTATACAAAAAATTCAGGAAAACACAAGTTATATATATGGTGAAAATAGTCTAAAAAATGCCAGACCGAAAGGGCTTCGGCCTGGAAAAGGGCTTTCATAAAATATGTCCGAGTCAAAAAGAAAAAGTCGGACTTGCTATTATTTCACTCCATTGACTCGATTTGGCGGATCAAGTCACTGGTGTATTTTTCGGAGAACTTCACTTGTGGACTGAATGGAACGATCTTTACCAGTTTCCCATATCTGGAGACGTACATATCAGGCCCATGTGAAGTTTTCACTTTTGTAAAAGTGTATCCGTTCACAAAGGTCACTATTTTAACCTCCAGTAGTTATTATGTCGGACATTCTATATTAAAATTTTTTTACCTATTAATCGTTATAGATTATATCCCCTGCAATTGAATTTCTTCCTAATTAATCTCAGTTTAGACACTATTACATATTTAAATTAAACGTAGAGTTTTAACACTTTATTAATATAAAGGTCAGCTTTATAACTCCTTCTCTTGGCACCTTTTGACCCTCCTCGTCCCTTCTCAAAGTTCGAGATATATAAATAAGTCTGCACATAAGGCTTTCAAATTTTTGTACAAGGTTTTTCAAAGCCTGCATCTTTTGTCACGCCGATTTCACTCCAGATCCTCTCTCTTGCTCGTGTTATGTATGCCGTCAAATAGTAAAAGTGTAATAATTATGGAAAACGGTAGTTTGTCGTGGTCCCAAGTTATCAAACCGAAACTCTAAACGTTAATAATTCCTTTTAACTTCACGTTCGGAACAGTAGCGCAAACATACCAATAAGCAGTAAAGTGGCGTCAACACAACTTTTATTTCCTGATATGTTATCCGTGATTTTGTCTTCAAGAGTAATTTCTGGTGAACGGAAAAAGTATTTCAGGTTAACAGAAATTTCAGGTAAAAAACTGAGACCAAAAATATTTTAAAGCCAAAAAATTTGGGAACAGAACCAGTTGAAACAGAAACAATTGGAACAGAAATAATTGGAATAAAAACAGTTAGAAGCCAGCCCCAAGTTATCGGAATTTTTCTATCATTTTCAGCAGTTCGTCTTCGTCCTTCGCAAGAGCGACTATAGCCATTTCTATCATAAGATTGACAATCCCGTCAGAGAGAGACCGAAAGTCAGTTCGAACCCCGATGACAGGCTTTTCCTTTGCATAAGCGTAGCCTATCTCCCAGGCAGTTCCTGAGTCTACATCCACACCATCAAGAACTGCAACTACAATATCAGAACCGTCCAGACCCTCCACACATTTATTGAATATACACTCCTGATTTTGTTTTTCACGTTCATTTATCGTATCCTCTGCATCTTCCTGGGGTAAAAAAACCGAAAAGCCCTTCTTGAGCAGCAAATCCTTTAATTTGCAGTTATATTCAAGTTCCGCATGGCTGAAGAGTGGACCTGCAAGATAGATTGTCTTCTTCCTGTTCATGATTTTTTCTTCCTGACACTTAAGAGGCTATACATAGCAAATTTTCCTATAATATGAGAGGCTCCAAAGATAAAATCATTTACCTGTGAACTTCCAGTTTCCAGTGCTAAGTGCCTTAGCAATTTCCATTTAGAATATACTTATATATTAAAAAATTTAAACCTTACTGATTTAAAATTAAAAATGTGAATCGTTAAATAACGAACTAAAGGCTGTAAAATTTAACTTCCTGATAATGTGGGAAGTTCCTGTTATACTTCCTTATGATTAGAGGTCTCTAGCCGGATACCTTGAGCCGGAAAAATAGACTTCTGATTCTTTACAAAAGCATGTAGTTAACAGTAGGTTTGGAATCCAGTAGAAGTTTTCAGGAAAAATTCAAGATTACCAAAGCAGGTTTTCCTGGATATTTGCTTATAAAAAGTATATCCAGTTCACTTCACAATCAGATATGAAAGCGAATATCTAATTCATTTTGTAATTCTATTACGAAAGTTCGTATCTGATTTACTTTACAGTCCGGCTATGAAAAAATATCTACTGATACTGATTACGAAGTGATATTCTATTGATACTGATTACGAAATTGAGATCTCCTTTGAAAATTGCGTTTGAGAAGAAAGGTATAGCTCTGCAGCCGAAATAAGTTTTTCGAGCAGATTATCTAACATCTATTATCGAGCATATCATCTAACATCAATTACATAAATAGGTTTTATATTTGTTTTTTCCAATAACAAATTTAATTATCTTGTATTAGTATTACACAGGCAGTGACACTTATGATCAAGGCTGGAATAATAGGAGCTTCGGGATATACGGGAGGAGAACTCCTTCGCTTGCTCGTCAACCATCCCAGTGTCAAGCTGGAGCTGGCAACTTCCCGAAGCCTTGAAGGAAAACCTGTAACGAGTACTCACAGGCATCTTGAAGGCTTTCTCGACCTGAAGTATGAAAATCCTGATTCTGAAGATATCAGGGAGCGCTGTGACGTAGTCTTTCTTGCAGTACCTCACGGAACTGGTATGAACTATGTACCTGAACTGCTTGATGGAAATACTAAGGTTGTTGACCTTAGCGCGGACTACAGGCTTGAAACCTCGGAATTTGAGAAAATATACGGGATAAAGCATAGTGACCCGAGGAATGCTGTTTACGGGCTTGTAGAGCTCCACCCTGAAGTTGCAGAAGAGAATTTCGTGGCAAACCCGGGATGTTTTCCTACAGGCGCAACCCTTGCAGCAGCCCCGCTTGCAGCAGCTGGACTTATCGATATTGCGGTTTTTGATTCTAAGACAGGAATCTCAGGAGCTGGGATTTCACCTACTCAAAACTCACATTATCCAAACCTGGCGGAAAATATCATCCCGTACAAACTTACAGCACACAGGCATAGGGCTGAAATTGTCCAGGAGTTGACAGGGTTTGACGAAGATCTCAGAAACATCAATTTCACTCCTCACGTAATTCCGTCTATCAGAGGGATCTTTACAACCGCTCACCTCTTTACAAAGGAACCTCTCTCCACGGATGAAGTAAAGACAATTTACGAGGAATTTTACAGGGATAGCCCGTTTATAAGGTTCCCTTCAGGAGTTCCTTCCTTAACTGCAGTCAGAGGTTCTAACTTCTGTGATATAAGCTTTGAAGCAGATAAGGAAAATAACAGGGTTGTCGTGCTCTCGGCAATCGATAACCTGGTCAAAGGCGCATCAGGACAGGCTATTCAGAATATGAACCTCATGTTTGG
>DUGT01000003.1:7582-18255 GCA_013331275.1 Methanosarcina sp.
AAAGGCGCATCAGGACAGGCTATTCAGAATATGAACCTCATGTTTGGGTTAGACGAGACATGTGGGCTCTGGCTGCCTGCTGCGGCTCCGTAAACATAACCAAAGCAAGAAAATATAACTGGTGACGGATTAAATAAAAGAATATAATTTGTCTCAAGGGGTATAGTCAGATGAAGGTAAAAGATGTTATGAATCCGAACGTTGTTTTCTGCAAACCTGATGATACAGTCCGGGAAGCGGCAAGAGTCTTAAAGGAAAACAATGTAAGTGGAGCACCTATCCTTGAAGGTGAAGAACTTGTGGGAATTATAAGTGAAGCGGACTTGCTAAAACTGCTGATACTCCCCGAAAGGGGGGAACTCTGGCTTCCAAGCCCCTTTGAGGTTATAGAGGTTCCGATCAGGGAACTCCTGGGCTGGGAGGAAACAAAAAAGATGCTTTCTGATGTGGGTTCCATAAAGATAGAAGAGATCATGACAAAAGATGTGCACACGATCTCTTCCGAGGCATCCATTGAAGAAGCATCCGAGCACATGATAAGGCACAGGATCAACAGGCTTCCTGTAACTGCGGATAACCGCGTGGTTGGGATCATTACTCGCGGCGATATTATCGAAGGTCTTGCAAAGCTCTGAGGAAAAAGGAGAGTCTTCATGAAGGAAATCGAAGGTGGAATCTGTGCAGTAAGGGGTGTATCTGCAAACGGGATTAAAGCCGGAAAAATGGGATTGACTGTCATTCTTGCAGAGGGGCCTGCAGCAGGCGTTTTCACAAAAAATAAAGTCACAGCAGCTCCGGTTACCCTTAGTAAGGGAGTAATCGATACTAAGCACCGTCTTTCGGCTGTGATTGCAAATAGTGGAAACGCTAACGCTTTTACAGGTGACGACGGGTTTCTGGATGCTATGGAAATGGCAGCCATACTTGCCAAAAAGCTTGATCTTGAGGCTGATACGGTTGCAGTTGCCTCGACAGGAGTGATTGGCAGGAGGCTTGACGTCTCCTCAATCGCAGACCGTCTTCCTGAAGTCCTCAAAGGGCTGGGCAGTTCTCCTGAGTGTAGCCGGGAAGCCGCAAAAGCAATTATGACCACGGATAGGGTCGTAAAAGAAGTAGCTATCGAGATGGATTGCGGGATCAGGATAGGTGCCATTGCCAAAGGTTCGGGGATGATCGAGCCCAATATGGGGACTATGCTCTGTTTTGCATATACCGATGCGAAAGTGCCTGCCGATGTCCTGGACGCGGCTCTCAGAGTAGCAGTGGGTAAAACTTTCAATATGATCGTGGTGGACGGGGATACAAGCACTAACGACATGGTACTTCTCACTTCTACCTGCAAGTCTGGAATCAAGCCCTGTATGGATTGTCTGGATGACTTTGAAGAGGGGCTAATTTACGTTTTCACCGAGCTTGCAAAGACAATGGCAAAGGATGGAGAAGGTGCTACAAAACTTATTGAAGCCAGGGTAATTGGTGCAAAAACACATGAGGACGCTAAACTTGCTGCAAAGTCAATTGTACGTTCTCCTCTGGTTAAATCTGCAATTTTCGGAAAAGACCCCAACTGGGGAAGGGTTGTAGCTGCTGCAGGCTACTCAGGTGCCGAACTTGAACAGGAAAGGCTTTCACTCTCTTTCTCAGGAGGAGGAGAGGAGGTTGAACTTGTAAACTCCGGCGAAATCTCCGGTTCTTCGGATCTTGAACTTTTGAAAAAAATAATGGCAAATGACGAAATTGTCATTACCCTTGATCTTAATCTGGGAAAGGAACAGGCAACAGCCTGGGGTTGCGACCTGACCTATGACTATGTCAGGATTAACGCCGAATATACGACTTAATGCTTAAACGTATCCTAGTTAGTATTGAACAGGTTTAATACCAGTATAAAATTTACTGCACTACGGATACCAGTATAAAATCTACTGCACTACGGGAATAGAAAAACGGGATTAAAATAAAAAACAGGACTGAAAAACAGGTAGAAGGAATTAAAAAATGTAAGCAAGATTAATTCGAAATATAATCAGAATCACTTCGGGAAAAATCCGGGTTTCCCCTCGTTCCTGAAAATTGTTTCAGGTTCAGATCTATATTTCCAGGGGGTTTAGCAAGTGGATATACAAGAATGGGAACAGCGCCACAGTGACGCTTTTTACAATGTCAAAAAGGCCCTTCCTTATCTGGAAGGCATGTTTGTAGCTTACAATAGTAATATAGATGCTATCAAACATCTTACAGACAAAGAATTGTCCAGACTCATAGGGCTTTTTAACGAGGATGGTATTCAGGCAAGAGTTGAGACGTATCCGAGAGAAATAAAAGAGCCTCTGGATTTCATGGCTCGCCTGTTGATTTCCATGCGAGAGGGCAAAGCCGCTGAAATTCCTACCCATACCTCAGATACTCATGAATGGCTGAAAGAGAATCTGGGTTTTGATTATGCACGCATGGGCGGTCAGGCAGGAATAATTTCCAATCTTCTTGCCCGTCTTGGGATCAAAAAAGTTGTTGCGTACGTTCCCTGGCTTTCGGAAGAACAGGCAGAATACTTTGTGGCTTCTGAAAACCTTGTGCACCCTAAGGTAGAAGATGGAAAAGTTGTACTTAAACCCCCACGAGAGGCCTTCAAACCCGGAACCGAGTCAAAAGTCAACTGGATTTTTGAGTATTCCAGAGGCATGGAAATAACATGTGGTGGAAGCAAATTTCAGGTCCCAAGAGATAACAGACTTATAATTTCCTCCCGTCCGAAATGGATACGCCTGGATATGGACAGGGAGATCTATGAGCACCTTGACTCAATCTTTCCGATTGACGGAGCAATGCTTTCAGGTTATCAGATGATAAAAGAGCAGTATGAGGATGGGTCTACGTATAAGGACTATGTTTCGCATTCCGTTAAAGTTATTGAGAAACTTAAGGCTTTAAACCCTGAACTCCGCATTCATGTAGAACTTACATCCATTCAGAACCGGGTAATAAGGAAGGCCATCCTGACCGAAATCGTTGCCAAGCATGTTCACTCCTTGGGGCTTGATACTGTAGAAGTGGCAAATGCCCTTAATGTCCTTGGACATGAAGAGCTTTCTTATTCCGTTATAAGAAAAGAGGAGACTGGAATAACCTCGCTTTACCAGGGAGCTGTTCAGCTATTAAAGGACCTGTCGCTTGAAAGAGTTCATGTGCATTCCCTTGGCTTTTACATTTGTATCCTTGCAAAAGGCCATCCTCTTACACTTAAAGAACACAGGGATGCTCTGCTTTTTTCCTCAACTCTGGCCGGTGCCAAAGCCCTTAATGGAAAAATTGAAAACCTTGAGGACGCAGAAGCAGGGTTAGATGTCCCGATTTCAAGTAAAGGCATAGAAGACCTTGAGAACTTCAGGGTTTATTGCGTAGGAAAGAAACTCTGTACTCCTGAAGAATTCGAATACGGATATCTCTATGGGCCTGACCATGATGCGGTTTTAACTCCTTCCAAGGTGGTAGATAAGCCCAAGGCAACAGTCGGAATAGGTGATGCGATCTCGGCAGGAGCTTTTGCAGCCATGCTTGCAATAATGAAGCAGGATCAGGCATGAAAATAGATTCCCTTTGATTTCTCCTAAGCCGTTCTTGCCTTCTGTTTATTTGCGTTCAGTTCATTTGCCTTCCATTCATTTGCCTTCCATTCACTTCCTTTTGCATCCACTAGCCTCCTATTTCATGGATACAGGAATTGGTTAGATGAATATACTTTGCGGATATAATGTCAATATAGATTCGGTGTACCGAATAAGCGGGATCGAGATTTCGGAACTGCTGGAAACCTTCGAAGAGGCTGAAATACTTAATAAAATCGAGAATCCACCTGGAAAAATCTTCTCGGAATCGGATTTTGTAGCAGGGCTTGCTTACTGTATGAAAAACGGATATGGAGCCGAGTGGCTTGTTTTTGAGCAGTCCGTTTTCGAGTTCCTTAAAACCCGCTATTTCGGGAAATCTATCGTAAGAATGGGCGGAAACGCAGGAATAATGGCAAATGCTCTTTCCCAGCTAGGCGCTTCCAGAGTAATTCCTAATGTTGCAGTACTTTCAAAAACCCAGCTTTCTCTCTTCTCAAAAAAAGCGATCTACTTTCCGGAAGCCTCTACGCAGATAACGGAAAATGAAAGGAAAGAGCCTGAAGAAAATAAAGGTGCCTTTTCCAGCAGGCAGGAACCCATACATTTTGTGTTTGATTTCTCCGAGGGAGAGACATTTTCTCTGTACGGAACCGAGGTTCGGGTTCCGAGGGAAAATCGCTTCATAGCGACCTGTGATCACTTGAATCTCAGGCTTTTTGTCAATCCTGCGTTTGAGCAGTATGCCCTCAAACACGCCTGCGAGCTTGATGGTGTCCTTATATCGGGTTTTCATCTTCTGCTTGAGAACTATCCTAACGGTCTCACTTACGAGACAATTCTTGATGATACTTTCTCTCAGCTAAAAAGCTGGAAAGCCAAAAACAATAAGCTTCATATTCACCTGGAATTCGGACATTTTTCAAGTAAAAAAATTGCAAATTCTGTCTTTCTGAAGTTTGAAGAAATTTCAGATAGCTTTGGAATGAATGAAGACGAGCTTTCAATGCTTTATAGCTTACACGGAGTTCCCGGAGAAGGACTTCTACATATGGAGGCAGATGCTATATCCAATGCAGCTTTCAGGCTGGCATCAGGGCATGGGCTTAAGAAGCTTATGATTCATACCAGGGAATTTGTACTGGCTGTATTTAAAAACGATTTTAATTTGACTCCGGATTCTGAATTTGAAATGGGTGAATCAGAAAATCCAATTTTGCAAAGGGCCGTCGGAGAAAAACTTGAAGCCCTGGAATTCGGAGTCAAGTGTGCAGGCGCGTATGCAGCTTCAGGCAGGCTTGAAGGGCGGGAATTTGTGGAAAAGGAAGCTGCGAAACTTCAGGAAAGCCCGTTTGGAAAGAAACGGATTGAAGCTTTCGTTAAGGCTTTTAATGGAAAAACTTTCGGGCAGGGAGCTTATATCTTAAGGGAGAATTATATTATCTGCATGTTGCCTACAATGCTTTCCACATCTCCCATAACTACGGTCGGACTGGGGGATACACTAACTGCAGGGACTTTTCTCAGGGGGCTTGAGCTGGACGTATAGGCTTAAACCCGAAATTTTTGATCTCAATTATACACTCGACTGCGGGCAGGTCTTCAGATGGGAACAAGAAGGAGACTGGTGGACAGGAGTTGTTGGAGATCATGTTATCCGGCTTTCGCAGGACCAGGATCGACTGATTGTCGATTCAAAGCTTTCGCCTGAGTTCCTTACTCGCTATTTCCGCCTGGACGACAACCTGCCTTCAATCTATGAAAACATAAACCGGGACCTGCTGATCGACAGAGCGATCCACAAATATTGGGGCTTGCGGCTGATCCGACAGGATCCCTGGGAGTGCCTTATTTCTTACATGCTCTCGACAGCATCAAGTATTCCTACAATCCAGAAAAGAATCTTCCTGCTCAGCCAGTTTTTCGGGCAGGAACTCGAGCCAGGCTATTTTAGCTTTCCTACCCCTGAAACGCTTGCAAATGCCGATTCTGCCGAACTTGATAAATGCAAGCTGGGTTTCAGGACGCAGAACGTAAAAGCAGCAGCTCAGGCAGTAACTTCGGGCGAGCTGGAACTTGACGTGCTTTTCCGCCTGGAGTACAAATATGCAAGGGAACGCCTTATGAGGCTTCGCGGAGTCGGGGAAAAGGTTGCCGACTGCGTGCTTCTTTTCGCTTTTGAAAAAATGGAAGCTTTTCCAGTTGATACCCACATCAGGCAGATTATCCAGCATTACCACATAGATGACAGCTATTTTGAGACCTGCACAAACATGAGCTGTATGGGAGACTGGGGACGGGAATATTTCGGACAGTACTGCGGGTATGCCCAGGAGTATTTGTATTATCAGAAAAGGATGGAAGGGTTTGTAGATCTTTATTAAATTCTCTTCATTATCTATTTTTATTAGTTCTTTTTAGAATAACTGCTGGATTAAATATACGGGAACAGGAAAAAAGCTATGAACCGTAAAGATAGGAAGGAGGTCGGGCAGGCTTTAAATAAATCCCCGCTGGTGAGCGAGATCCGCCAGATGATCGAAGAAACCCGTTCTGTGGTGGCGACTGCTGTTAATGCCGGGTTGACAATGCTCTACTGGCATATCGGCAAACGCATCCAGGAAGAAATCCTTAGAGGGGGAAGGGCGGAATACGGACAGGAGATTGTCATTTCACTTGGAAGAGAATTGACTGCTGAGTTTGGTCGGGGATTTGAAGAGAAAAACCTGCGCCGGATGATCCAGTTCGCAGAAGCTTTTCCGGATGAAGAAATTATCGCTGCACTGAGGCGACAATTAAGCTGGACACATTTCAAGATACTCATACCTATTGAAGATTCTCTCAAACGCGAGTTCTATGCTGAGATGTGCAGAATCGAAAGGTGGAGCACGCGTACACTTCAGGAACGTATCGATTCTATGCTTTATGAGCGCACCGCGATTTCACGTAAGCCGGAAGAAGTGATCCGTCACGAACTCTCTGCTCTGAGAGGGCAGGATCAGCTGACACCTGAGCTTGTTTTCCGCGATCCGTATGTTCTCGATTTTCTGGGGCTAAAAGACCGTTATCTTGAAAAAGACCTTGAGGATGCCATCCTGCGTGAACTGGAATCTTTTTTGCTTGAATTAGGTGCCGGATTCGCCTTCGTTGCCAGACAGCGGCATATCCAGATAGATAATGACGATTTTTACATTGACCTTCTTTTCTACCATCGATCCCTGCATCGGCTGATCGCTATTGACCTGAAGCTTGGAAATTTCAAAGCCGAATACAAGGGACAGATGGAGCTTTACCTGCGTTGGCTGGATAAATATGAGCGTCAACAGGGAGAAAACTCACCTCTTGGAATTATCCTCTGCGCTGGAAAAAAACAGGAACAAATAGAGCTGCTGGAGCTGAACCGTTCCGGCATCCATGTGGCTGAGTATCTAACAGAACTGCCGTTTCGTGAACTGCTGGCTGAAAGGCTTCACCGTGCCATCAAGACCGCACGGGCCAGTCTGGAAGCACAGTGATTGGATGGAGAAAAATAAAATAAAATAAAATAAAATAAAATAAAATAAAATAAAGTCTCAGTTTCAACTGCTTAGAAATAAGATCGCAAAAAGAGGGTTTAAATTAGCTTTTCAAAAAACTTCTTTGTTCTTAAGTTCTGTTACCACATTTGCTAGCATGTTTACTATCTGAGAAGGAATTGGAACCCCAAAAATAGCCATCGACATTATTGGCAAAAAGAATTCTATGATTCCTTTTGCAGTGTAACTGACAACAATTTCATTAGCAACATTTCTTCCAAATTCTTTCGCGGGATTCTTTGCTTTTTTTAGTAGGGATTTTAATTTGGATATGCTTCTTTTTGCTTCTTCTTTTTCTTTATTAGGTGCTGAAGAGCTTTCTATTTCCTTGGTCAATGTATCTTCGTTTTTAAGTACTTCTTCAAGGAAATGTTTTAGAGTTTCAGAATCTCCTTTTTTCGTAATTTCAAGAAGTTTTTCAGAGAAGATCTTCAAGCATTCTCCTTCTGTTCCCCCAACTTTAATGGAAAGTTTGTCCAAACTTTCAAAGCCCTTTTTTAATTCTTCTTGAATTTCATCCAGTTTCTCAATAATTATAGTAGTGTTTTCGTTAACTATCCCCACACTTTTTTTAATATCATTAATTCCTTGTTCCACGTTGTTAATTTTTTCATCCATGGATACACGTGGGATCAAAGGAATAATAGTACAAACTATTGCATATTGTTTTACAATATCTTTTTCTTCTCTGATTTGGTTAATTCTTTCAAAAAAATTCTGATTAATAGGTGTTCTTGGGATAGTTGATTCAAGAGTAAAAATTAGATTTTCCACGTACCAACTCATTTCTTCTTGACTACTTATTTCCCATCTTTGAACTTCCTTATTGATAGCGCACGCAACTTCTCTTGTTGGAGTTCCTTGAGATACTTGGCATGCAGCCTTTGCTTTTTCCTGAATTTCTTCGATAAGGGATTTGAGGTTTCTGTCCAGTATAGGCAGCCCTTTTCTCATGGCTCCTGTTGCAAAAGGTGCTGTTTTTTCAGTATCTTTCATCAGCTCTGCTGCACGATCACAGTATTGTCTATAAAAATTAAGCTCGCCTTTTTTTGCCTCTAAATCTAAATTGTCCAGACTTTGCACTTCTTTTAAGGCATTTGCAAGGTTATTAACTGCTTCAAAAAGCATTTCTTTGCTTTTTGAGCCTTTAACGGCATTTTTTGCTTCGGCAAGATATTTGTCCACTTCTCCTTTTGCTTCCTTTCTTTTAAAAACGATTGTATGGAAAGAACGATAAAAAGGAAGGCAAAATTGAGATGGATTAAAGTACTTAGATTCCATTGCTGCTTTTTCAAAAAATTCAATTGCCTTTTCTAATTCCTTTTTGTAATTTTCCTCTGTTTCTGCCTGGGAAGCCATGAATATGGAAATTCTTCCCAGAGAATGATTTGCGGAGGCTCTCACCCAACTGTCTTTATCAGTTGTCAATTTGTGTAAGTCATTCCACGCCTGTTGTTTATCTAACACTTGAGAATAAGCAGAACTAAGAGCATAGCAAGCAATACCCCTCGCATCACTGTCTTTATCAGTTGTCAATTTGTGTAAGTCATTCCATGCCTGTTGTTTGTCTAGCATGTAGGAAAATGCAGACCCAATAGCAGAGGCTGCCTTATACCTCACAGAACTGTATACATCAGTTGTCAATTTGTGTAAGTCATTCCAAGCTTGTTGTTTATCTGGCACATCGGCAAATGCAGACCCAATAGCAGAGGCTGCCTTAGACCTAACATCATTGTCTTCATCAGTTGTCAATTTGTGTAAGTCATTCCACGCCTGTTGCTTATCTGGCACATAGGTAAATGCAGAACCAAAAGCAGAAGCAACATTATACCTCACATAATTGTCTTCATCAGTTGTCAATTTGTGTAAGTCGTTCCATGCCTGTTGCTTATCTGATACGCGAAAAAACACAGAACCAAGAGCATAGATAGCAACAGACCTCACAAAATGATCTTCATCAGTTGTCAATTTGTGTAAGTCATTCCATGCCTGTTGTTTATCTGGCACTTGAATAAACGTAGAACCAAGAGCAGAAGCTGCTTTAGACCTTACAGAGCTGTTTTCATTCTTGGTCAGTCTAAGTAAGTTATTCCACGCCTGTTGTTTATCTGGCATTTGAGAAAGTGCAGAATCAAAAGCTTCGGTAGCCCTAGACCTTATATATTTGTCTTTATCATTGGTCAGTCTAAGTAATTCATTCCACGCCTGTTGTTTATCCGGCATGACAGAAAACGCAGAAATAAGAACTCTAGCAGCTTTAGACCTCACATAACTATCTTCATCACTGGTCAGTCTATGTAAGTCATTCGACGCTTGTTGTTTATCCGGCATATATGAAAATGCAGAACTAAGAGCAGAGGAGGCGGACTCAAGACTTATATCAGAAATTATATTCACGCCGTTATCATTGATCAGTCTAAATAAGTCATTCCACGCTTGTTGTTTATCCGGCACATTCGAAAATACAGAACTAATAGTAGAGGCGGCCTGAGCCTTTACCCATCTATTTTCATCATTGGCCAATTTATGTAAGTCACTCCATGCCTTTTGTTTATCTGGCATGTGGAAAAATGCAGAACCAAAAGCAGAGGCGACGCCATACCTGATTATCCAGTGTTTATTATTGGTCAATTTATGTAAGTCATTCCATGCCTTTTGTTTATCCTGCATGTCTGAAAATACATAACCAAGGACAGAGGCTGCAATCTTTCTAACATCTGTATCTGTCTTTCTAACATCATCCGTCTCTTTAACTGGCACGAATGAAATGGAATGTAGAGCAGAAGTAATCCAATATCTCACAGAATGGTTTTCACCCATCATCAATTTAATTAAGTCGTTCCATGCCTGTTCTTTATTGGACAGTAATGAAAAATTATCTCTTAATTGCTCTATCCCTTTGATACACTCTGTTGGGTCTTCACTAAGACATTGATTGTGAATCTTCTCTTGATCTATCAACTACCCAACACCATAAACTCCAATAAAACTTAAAGTTTAAAACATTTTCTTTTTTATTTTGAAATTAACGATCAAAACTCCTATAAACGAAGTTTTACGGAAGAAATCCACTCTGTTTTATGAACTGACTAATTGTATCTATCTTTTTTTCCACAAAAGCTCATATTATATCTATTTCCTAAAAAAACCCTGAAATCAGGATCTTTTAATTTGTGAGTCCCGGCATTTTCTATAATTTCAAAGCCTTCATTCACACTCTGATGCACTTGTTTTCCAAGTGAATAGCTCATGAGCCGGTCTTCGAGAAGCCCTTTTGAGTACTTGTTTCAGATTTCAAAAACATATTCCCAGTTTTAGATATAGCCTTCTAAACCTCAAACACTTCTCATTCCCTTCAAACTTCACTTTGGGATTGGTTCAAATACTTCTTAACCAGATCCGTGTCTTTCAGTAATTTAAAACTTACAAATCCTCCGGCAATAATATTTGTATAAAATGTAAAAGTTCTCCATGCTGCCACTGTAATTCCGAG
>DUGT01000003.1:18418-25759 GCA_013331275.1 Methanosarcina sp.
GGGGTCAAAGGCATGACTATAATAATCATGAGCAGAACCTGTACTGCGAAAGAAATGAGTACCGAAGGAGGCTGATTAAGGCCCATAAGAGTTATCGGAAGCGAGGAAAATTCCACTATCCAGTATATGACTGTGAATATCAACCCATAATACAGGCCTTTACGCCCTTCTGTCAAAAATATATTTATGCTGGAATGGAATTCGTCAATTTCCCTGTCAATTGACTCTGATAATTTATGCAGTTTTTGTTCTGTTTTCTTGCCGCCAAGACGTCCAATCCATCTCATAAGACCGTTTATGGTGAACTTAATGAAACCGGGTTTCACGGTTGCGTATATCATGAGGGCAAAAACAATTATTGAAAGGACTTCTCCGAATATAATCACGGTATCCAGTCTGGAATCTGACAGTATGCCATGGAGAAAGTACAGTGAAAAAGGTACAGCTAATAGGATCAATAGAGCGTCCAGTACACGTTCTCCTAAAATAACTGCAGTAGCCTGTCCAACCGGCATATTTTTCTGTCTAAGGAGATGAATTCTCAAAGGTTCTCCGCCTATTGAAGAAGGCGTAAGCGCTGCAACAAAAGTGCCGGAAATTACCATTTCTATAGAAGTTTTAAGATCTATTTCATGGCCCAGTGCAGATGCCATTGATTTTATGCGCAATCCCCATATATAGAAGGAAAACAGGTGGATAACAAGTGCAGCTATCACATATCCAGGCTGAATCTTCCTAACAATTTCAATTGTTGTTTTATCAAAAGTAAAGATAAGAACAAAAACTATCGAAATTATACTGATCAAAATTGAGCTTGTTATCCACTTAGTGTAGTTTTTCATGAAGACACAATCCGTTATTAAACCTTGTTCAGAATTATTCTGCAATAGTCCATTACAATGCCCTAATTATACTTTTTGACTTATCTTACTGTTTGATTCAAGGAGTTCTTTGAATGTTGCAGTAGCATTGAGGTCTTTAGATAGGTTTTTCATAGTTTCGACCTTCTGGCGGATCTTTTCATTCTCTAAAAGCTCTTTTATCGACCGAAGGATCTCTTCTGGAGATGCGTTGTAATCCAGACGTCTGCCATAACCTTCAAGTTCTATCACAGCGGCGTTACTTTCCTGCTCACTATGGTTCATATCCGGAAATGAAAGTATTGGGACCCCAAAGGTAAGAGCTTCCATTATAGTGCTATGTCCTCCTGGAGCGATCACAAGATCAGAAGCCTTGAGATAAGGGAACTGGTCATTAATAAAATGCTTAATTGTGACATTTTTCGGAAGGTTTGAGAAGACTTCAGGATTTAGATTAGGTCCTGAAAGGAGAGTATAATTTATGTTTTTGTCGAGTTTTGCAACTTCGATGACTTTTCTGAATATGGGTTCTCGATATCCAAATCCCCCTATTAATGATAATACATGGGGTTTTTGTAAGACTTCAGCTTTTACATCGCTAAATTTTTCAAGGGTAAGAGGCCCACTGAAAAACAAACTTTTGGAAACCTCTTCTTCAAAAGCAAGATTCAGCCTGCATACGGTATAAGGCATTGGGTAATCCGGTATTATTATCCTGTCAACTCTTCTGAAAATGCAGTTATAAAACTGCTTAATTACTCCGCCCATTGTTCTTAGGGCAATGCCTCCTTCTTTAAAGAAAGTTTCCATATTTGACTGATTTACTATAAGGTAAACAGGAATTCCTCTGACTTTAGAGGCAACTATTCCTGTAAAATAACTATCTGAAACTACAATATCAGGTTTCTTTTCTTTTAATAAGCTCAGAACCTTAAAAACTGCAAAAATATTCCCGTCTTTCAGGGTAGATATAATTGATCTTTTCAGATTCAGGGAACCGGACTCACCTACAAGTTTTATTTCCGGGGGTATTTCAACGGTCTTGTATCCTTTTCTCTCGATAAACTCCTTTGAATAACCATATGCTCCTAAATAAACTTCATGGCCTGCAGCCAACAACTCCCGACCCAATGCGATACAGCGGCTTGTATGACCTAAACCTTCACCGCATATAAAAACGAGTACTTTCATTTTTGAACCTCTTTTTAAAAATTCGAGTAGCTACAAAATAAGAAATAAGAGCGAGTATAATTCCGCCAATCATATCCGTGATCCAGTGTATACCAAGATACAGTATTGAAAAAAGAATGAAAATGGTTGTTCCTACCGCAAAAACCTTGTAACGCCTGAGATCTGTCTTGAAAAGTATAAACATCGTTGCCATTACCGAGAGTGCTGCATGCAGGCTTGGGAAGCAATTATTAAGACCGGGACTACAGATAGTTACTATTCCCAGGATGGCCGGATTCAGTTGATATAGCAAAGGGGCCACACCTGGCAACACATGCCCGGTAACATCTACCGGGAAAAATATGTAAAAAACGTAAGCTATCAAATATATAAGCGTAAAAGTAATTGCATATTCTTTAAGAGTCTCATCATTCTGGCTAAACAGGAACAGTATAAATGTAAAGATCAAAAGGAAAGGAAACCCGAGCAGATAAACTACTCCACAAAAATATGTCAGCGTTGGACTGGCCAGGCTCTGGAAAATACTCACTTTAGTGCCTTCCAGCATCAACATATATCTATCATAATTAAGAGAGGGACTGAGACCCAGCAAATTTGAAATGTATCTTTGTGAATCCATAAGTATAAAGATAAGTGTCGCCGAAGCTGCATAAGGTAAAATATCTAAAATTCCAGGGGACTCAAGGTTTCTATAATAATATTTGGGCCGAAGGGTTTCCGGCACAAAAATATAATAGCCTACTGGCACTGAAAATATTAGAGACAGCATTATCATAAAGTCTAGTTTATTTGAGGATATCATTTAGTGTGCGCCTCAGTATTTGAATAAATTAATCCGAAGATAGATAATTTTGAAATCTCTTTCACTGTTATTCGGTTTATTAGGTTTTTTTCATAGAATAAAACAACTATATATTAATTGTGGAGAAATTGTGGAAAAAGCTACACCTGTTTAATCCCAAATATAAGCGCACATATGCATAATGAAACTATAAAATTAATAGGCCACGATTCTAAAATTTACAGGCATGTGCTTAAGTTTAAGCGCATACATTGATATCAACATGGATATCAAGAGACATTTATGCGTCTAAAAATGCGAAATCCGTGTACAACAGTAATTGGGATTTTAGTAAAAATTAAAAAAAGAAGGATTAAGAAAACCCTTCACTCAGATAATTTATCTGTTCTTCCTGACGATGTAGAAGACTGACAGCAGTCCGAAGATTGCCGGGACAATCTCAAAGCCAGGAGTATTGTTCTTTGTTTCGGTGGTGTTGTTTGCAGCAGCTGATGTATCTGGAGTTGATGTAACAGGGGTCTCTGTAGAAGTGCTCGCATTTACATCTTGAGTTTCTTCAGTGCTGTTCTCAACTGGAGTTGAAGTAACACTTGTGTTATCGATACTTGTTGTGTTATCGATGCTGGTTATGTTACTCGAGGTGGTTGTAGTTGTTTCATTACCAAGGGTCTGCTGAACATATGGGTAGTATCTGAGCTCACTGGAGTCAGCGACCTTGAAGTACATTCCCTGTCCGATTTCCTGATCAGAGTCTTTAGTCAGGCTGAATGTATCATCGTTACTGATGGTGATGGTCGGACCGTTGATAGAAACATCGTTGAGTTTACCGAATTCATCATCAGAGTCGATCTTTATTGCGTTTGCATAGTCAATGAGCCAGAGCCCGTCAATCTGTGCAACGCTGTCAACTGCGCCCTGGAATACCTGATTGACATGTACCTTCAAGACAGGAACATTGTCTTCACCCTGCACGTCGTCAACTTCGCAAGTCCAGGTATGATCACCAGAGTCAGTTGAGACGATCTGGTCATCCACATACTGTCCGTCCTTGTCGAGTTCAAGCCAGACCTTGTTACCGTCAACGTCTACCTGCTTGGCCTGGAGAGAGTATCCGTCACCGAGGTCAAGATTGTCGCCGGTCTTGAGAGTTTGCTTGTCATCACTGTCAACAACGAGTTTGGCGAGTTTGCTGGCATCGTTAGATTTCAGCGGGACATACTTCTGTGCAAAGAAACCGAGAACAGGGTACGTTCCATTGAATGCATCGTCTGCATCATAATCAACCTTGCTTATAGTGGTACTGTATTTGAGGCCGTTTTCAGGAATAGTTCTTCCGTCAACGCCAGAAACATTCAAAGTTTCGGTTCCAACGTTTTTCTTCAGGTCATAGAAGAATCCGGCAAAGTTGTCTGGAGTCCAGGTGTAAGGCTGCGTGCCGGAAACAACGGTTCCTCTTACATCATAGGTTCCAGAAGTTGTTTGCTGCTTATAGGCATAGAACCTTAGAGCATCGGAGTCAGCAACCTTGAAGTATAATCCCTGTCCGATTTCTTGATCAGAGTCTTTAGTCAGGCTGAATGTATCATCGTTACTGATGGTGATGGTCGGACCGTTGATAGAAACATCGTTGAGTTTACCAAATTCGGCATCAGAGTCGATCTTTATTGCGTTTGCATAGTCAATGAGCCAGATAGCATCAATCTGTGCAACGCTGTCAACTGCGCCCTGGAATACCTGATTGACATGTACCTTCAAGACAGGAACATCGTCTTCGCCCTGTACGTCGTCAACTTCGCAAGTCCAGGTATGGTCGCCAGAGTCAGTTGAGACGATCTGGTCATCCACATACTGTCCGTCCTTGTCGAATTCAAGCCAGACCTTGTTACCGTCAACGTCTACCTGCTTGGCCTGGAGAGAGTATCCGTCACCGAGGTCAAGACTGTCGCCGGTCTTGAGAGTTTGCTTGTCATCACTGTCAACAACGAGTTTGGCGAGTTTGTCAGCACCGTTGGACTTCAGTGGGATATACTTGTCTGCGAAGAAGCCAATCACACTGTAATTGCCCCAGTCGACATCTTTGTTCTCGTATTCGGCTTTTCCGATTGTTGTTGTATATACTAAACCGTGCTCTCCTATAGTCCTGCCAGAAGTACCGGCAACGTTCTTAATGGAAAGAGACTCGGTTGTTACATTGTCGTCAATATCGTAATAGAATGCTGCAAATTTGTTAGCATCCATTGTAATAGCTGTACCGTTACCGTATGCAGTATTTGCAAGGATGTCGGTTAAGCTTGAGCCATTGTACACAGGGCCGCGGATCTCAACTGTACTTGCTGCTGAGGTTGTATTATTATCATCAGCCATTGCGGCGGATGCAAATACAGTCAGAAGCATGAGAGCCGCCAGTGCACTGGCTACAAATCTCTTCATTTTGTTGTTTCCTCCATATTTGTTAAGACCAATTATGTGTAAGAAGAATTGTCGGGATCAATAATTTAAGGGAGTTCACCACTCTTCATCAATCTGTATTATTTATTACGTCTATTGTCGAAGATAGTTTCGTTTCGCCTCATCCCGAAAATTGGTTTACAGCGTTTTATAAAATGGTGTCTTATAAATCTCTTTTGGTTCAAGATTTGATCAATCTATAGGTTATTTGCAATTTACAATAAGCTCCGACGTAATTTGAATATTTAATTCATCAACAACACAAAATCTTAATAATTCGAATATTGTACTAATGTTCGACAATTGTACTAATCTTCGAATAATGTACCAGAATCGTTATTATGTCTAACGAAGACTGAAAACCGAAGGTTATTGTGGTGAATGATCGGGATCAACACTGCAAAATATTTCGAACCTTCCTCCCTAGGAGAATGTGGCGGAACTTTCTTCCATAGGAGAATGTGGCGGGTTTTCCAAGTTTCTTCCATGTTTCCCGCCACCATAAATAATTTTAACTTTTGTTCATTAAGCGTAAAAGTTTTCGTCCGTTTTTATCCGGTTGATTCTTAAGAACATATGTTTGAGCTGACGTCTTAATGAAATTTGAGCTCACAATTCAATATCTTCTCGTAAGTATACTTTGAATCTGGTGTATAGATTATCCACATTAACTATCCAGGATGTCTCAATAGAGTTCAAAATCAGGTAATCAGGATCAGATAACAAGACTAAACCAAAACTTTGATCTTCCAGCAATATCTGACTGATATTTTCCTCACATTACCTGTAATATGATTTGTGATTCCGTTTAATGCCATATTGAATCTTTCTTTAAAAAGGCTGAATTTATCAAAAAAAGATATTAGAAGCTATATTTCAATCATACTGGAATATCAACAAACAGCAAATCGTCAAATATCAACAAATGATAAATAATCAAATATTAACAAACGATAAATAATCAAACATTAACAAACGATAAATAATCAAACGTTAACAAACGATAAATCGTCAAATATCAACAAATGGTAAATAATCAAATATTAATAAACGATAAATGGTCAAATCATTTAGAGTTTTTGAATTCCCACATTTCGATAAAACCGTCAACCAGAGTATCAAGAAAGCTTTCTTTGTAGCATACAAGGAGCTCTGCAATCGCGGGAGGGTCAACGATTGTGAATTTACTTATTCTGCCGTTTTTTTCCTTTTCAATTATTCCGGCTTCTACAAGCTTGTTCAGGTTCCAGGAAACAGTTGAAGGAGAGAGACCAACAGCCTGAGAGAGTTCTTTGTTATTCAGGTCCGGATTATTGAGAAGCTGAAGAAGAATATGTCTGCAACCTGATCTTCTTAAAAAAGACATTATTTTCCTTTCGGTTTCGCTTAAGCTTCTGTCTTTTACGAAATAACGTACGTAATCTCCATCATTCGAGGCTCTTATCAAATTTTTCTTTTCCAGGCACTGAAGGTGGTACTGCAGGTTGCCAACTACCATCTGCAGCCTCCGCTCAAGTTCCCGGAAGTGAATCCCAGGAGATTTTTTTATTTGTTCATAAATTTTTCTTCGTGTCTCGAGTTCAAATTCCATTTTACTCTACTCTTTTGTGATCATAGAAAGGAAAAACAATGCAAGGACGACAAAATTAAGTAAACTTCCCCAAATTTCGGGGTACTCACCCGCTTGAGGGAAAAAAATATCTGCTGCATCCAGGAAATTCATTGTTGAATAGAAAAAAAATGCTGAAGATAAAATAAAAAACTTCTTTCTACGCTCTCGACGATATGCAAGATAGGAAATAACAAAAAGAATTAACGCTAATAGACTCGATACAAGTTGGATTATTTGTTCAGGTTTGGCCAACATGGACTTCAGTTACCTCCTTCAACGCAATACATTAAACGCAGTACATTAGATTAAACATTAAAAAAATCAAGTTTTGAGATGTGCCCCATAAAAAATAGTTTTCTGACTGATTTGGATGATTTTACTGATTTTTTGGATAATTTTACTGGCTTTTTGGATGATTTTACTGGTTT
>DUGT01000003.1:25937-44989 GCA_013331275.1 Methanosarcina sp.
CTGGTTTTTTGGATGATTTTACTAGTTTTTTGGATATGATTTTATTGGTTTTTTGGATGATTTTATTGGTTCTTTATATCTACAAAATAATCTGTCATACCGCAATGAAGTATTTGAAATCTATGCCATGTTATTAATAATGCTCACATAAAAATAAAAACTTCAGATGAAGTCGTTTCTTAACAGTAAACTTATTTCTGCTAACTTGTTTACTTTACTAATATTCGGGTAATATACCAGAACCAATATATTATTTGTAATTATTTATCCAAAAATGTGGGTATGTTTCTGAATGGATTATTTAAACACGGTAACAGCCGTGGGTGAAACAACTGTATACTTATTATTTGTCAATTGAAATGGCACATTAATAAGATTTTTGCGGAAGGATTCCGCTTTGTGTAAAATCAGTTAATTGGTCACGCTTTGTTCACATAAAAATCTCTTTTACATCCATTTCCTCAAAAAAATCCTGAAATCGGAATCCTTTAATCTGCAAATTTCGGCATTCTCTATAATCTCAAAGCCTTCGCTAACGCTCTGATGAACTTGTTTTCCAAGAGAGCAGGTCGTGAGCCGGTCTTCGAGAAGCCCTTTTGCCATTGGGTACTTGCGCCGGATTTCGAAGATGTATTTTCCATTTTCTATATAACCTCCGAAAACATCAGCAGCTGCCTGATATTTTTCCTTAAATTTCTCGGCGTGTACTTTAACCCAGACCGGAGGGCCAACGTGCTTTTTCACGTTGGGGAGAACGCCTGTAATAAGTTCCAGCATAATTGCAGTTTCGGTTTTGCCTGACCATACGCCGATTTTTATCACTGTAAAATCATATTCTTCCAGAAGGGCAGCAACTGCCTGCTCCATTTTATATAACTGCGGAAAGAGGACATCCTCTACAACATCCGGAGTTTTGAAAACTACTGCAAACTGGGTACTTTTTCGACTTTCAAGCCTTTCCAGGATTTCGCTGTCCTTGAGGGGTGAGAGAGAAGGTGGGAAAAAGAAACTGATCTCGGGGGTTTTCAGGAATTCCCTGCAGTGGTCTATAAACATGCAGAATTTGTCAAGGGAAAGAGCAGCTGCCACATTCCGCCTGGGATCGGTTGGGTCGACCACTACAAGAGGCTCTTCGTGCTCTATTTCCGAGTGATGCATTATATCGATTTTCTCACCTGGTTTCCAGGTGCAGGCGGCACATACAGTGTTTTCGAAGGAGCCATAGTAGATTATCAGGATCTCGGTCAGGTAACCTGAAAAACCCTGAGTCTTGAGTTCCGAGCCATAGACTCCACCCCCGCGCATAAACTGCTTCAAAAGCAGAACCTCATCTTCGTGCCCTTTTATGCGAGGTTTAACAAAATCGTTATGAAAAGGTGTCCTGTCAACTGCAGATTTGATCTGGGAAGCCGAAACAACCCTGAAGCAGGGGACAAGGTCTACGTCAAAACCTTTGTATGTAATATTCAGGTAAGGGTGCTCAGCATGGCGGTCTTCGACATGTTCAGCGTTTTTTGCCACATCTCTTGCAACCGCTATACCCAGGGTTTCCAGTTCCTTTCTAGAAGTCTCTTCAGGAAAGCTTATAAAAATATCAATATCATGAGTGCCTGAAAGCCAGGTACCTCTGGCAGCAGAGCCCACCATTTTTACAAGCACGCCTGGTACATCAAGTTTCTTTGCTGCGGCTTTAACTTGCGAGGCGAGCTCTTCCTGGATCACAAGGAGTTTTTCTCTTTCAGGTTCAGTGGGTTTTATTCTCTCAAGGACTACAAACTTTAATTCTTCGGGAATGCCTGTATACGTTTCCATGCCAGGGACGGCTCCATATCTTTTACTCTGTCTTACTCTGCAGAATGAATCTTATGAATCTCGTAACGGATCTTATGAATCCGATTACACTGATTTTGCTTATAAGTGTCAGAAATCGCTTCTTCAAACTTATAATTTGTGTATATCAAATTGACTCTTAAGGGAAAAAGGAGTTTTTGAATTTATTTTCAAACTTTTATCTTAAACGTGAATAAAAAGCCTCTTTTGAGTTGATTTGACTCTGATAAACATCTCTTTTAGATCATTTTGGTTCTGATAAAAAGTCACCTTTAATATAAACGTAACTCTAAGTAAAAACTGGCTGTGGTAGAAACATTTTCTGAGTTTACCGAATTATCTTCCTGATAATAACTACCTGAAACTTACTCCAGTGTTAAAAAGACGATTGAAAGCAACTTTAAGGTTTTCAAGGCCTTCAATTCCTTCTTTTGGCATATTTATTTTTTTTATTCCTTAATTGTGAAAAATATTTCACATAATACCCAAAATTTTTTATTTAATGCCTGAGATATTAGAAAATGCTTATAGTTGAATACGTTTGATATCACTCAGGTATGCGGGGGTGTCCTGTTCAGGGTGCATTCCGAATGTTCAGGAAACTATTTTCCTATTCTTCTTTTCGGAGGCCTGAAAGTGACGCTCTCGGTTAACACAGTATAAAGGAGGTTTAATTTGGGGATTAAAAATTATATCAAGGTTTTATGCTTACTTCTGGCATGTGGGTTGCTGTGTTTAAGTGCAGCTGCCCAGGCTTCAGATTCGACAGGCAATCGTATATGGGATGAAAACGCAAATGAGAGCCTTAACTATACGTGGACGCCTCAGACTTATTCGGGCTTTTATTATGATCTGGATACCGGAGAAGGTTCCGAGAATTTAACAGTCCAGCTCAGTAAGGGCAGTCGGACAATTGAAAAGGGAAACCTGCAGTACGAAACAGTACCCATACAGACCGATTTTGAGTATGGAAAGTGGGGTTCTTATGAGGTTATAGGGTTTATGGCAGAGCGCTACTTTGCAGGGTATACTGCAAACTCAAGCTTTGCAAATAAAGAGATTAGCGTTATCTCGGGTGGTCAGCTTTCAAAAGTCCTGATGGACACAGACGATAGGAAATCCATGTACACGGGTTCAGCTCTTGTTCTTGAAGAAGGATACTCCCTTAATATGGTTGAGGTCGATGTTAATGGAAACACAGTCTGGGTGCAGCTTGAAAAGGACGGCAAAGTCGTCGATGAAGCTTTCCTATCTTCTAATAGCGACTATGTATACAAAACCGACCTCGGGAGTACCAAAGATGTACCCATAATTGCAGTTCATTTTGCTCAGATCTTCAGCGGCACAGAAACCAACGCAGTTTTCGTGGACGGAATTTTCCAGATCTCGGACCAGTACGTGAAAATCCAGAATGGCGACAAGTTTGGGAAGATGGAGGTAAGTTCCACCTCAAGTTCAGGCATAAAAATGAGAAATAGTGACTCGATCTCTCTTAGTAAGGGTGACACCATTGACATCATGGGTAAACTTAGTTTTGTCGTGGCCGATGCCAACGAACTTCGTTTTGCTCCAATAGTTGAAACCTCCAGGCCCGGCACCTACGAATTAAGGGGAACGGTACACGATGATAAGTTTGATACTATGGTCTGGACGCCTTTTAACTTCGAAGGTTTCTATTATAACATCGACGAAAATATTTCCACTGAGAGCCTTGCCATTGAAGGGCTCGATGGCAGAACAATTCAAGATGAAGCACTCGTTTATTCTACGAAGCCTGAAAATGTCAAATTTGAGCACGAGGGTTGGGGAAGTTATGAAGTTGTCGGTTTCATGGCAGAGAAATATTTTGCAGGATATCCTGAAAACACTCTTGGCAACTCAAAAGGCATAAGTGTGCTTTCGGATAGGGTCCTTTCAAAAGTTTTGATTGACGACAATGACAAAAAGTCCCTATTTACTGGTTCTTCTTTAGCCCTGGAGAACGGCTACTCCCTTAAGGCAGCCGAGGTAGATGTTAACGGGAAAAGTGTACTTTTCGAACTTTACAGGAGTGGAAAGCTTCTTGACTCGGGAATAGTCCCTCAGGGTGGGGACTATATTTACGAAGCCGATATAGGAGGAGCTGAAAATATTCCTATGATTGCGGTCCATGTAAGTACGGTCTTCCGTTCCACAGAAACAGATGCCGTGTTTGTGGAGGGAATTTTCCAGATTTCGGATGATTACCTGAAAATTTCGGAGGGAGATTCTTTCGGTGAAATGAAAATAACTTCGATTTCCGATTCAGGCATCACAATGAAAAACAAGGACTCAATCTCTCTTTCAAAGGGTGATGTTGTAAACCTGATGGGCAATGTCAAATTCAAAGTTGCCGATGCTTCAGTCCTGCGCTTTTATCCTTTTGTCGAGGTCAAGACCGAAGCAGGAGATCAACTGAGCATCGAGATTCCTGAGGCGCTTGTAGTCGGGAAGCCAACCGAAATCCTGGTAACTGCTAGAAATGTTTCGGTCAGCGGTGTTGAAGTTTCTTTTGGAAATGACAGTATAGGTACTACCGGAGATAACGGAAATCTCACTTTCACTCCGGATAAGGAAGGTAGCTTCACTGTAACTGCGAACCGGGAAGGTTACGTTTCAGGAACTAAGCGCGTGGATGTCCTTGCACAGGGTGTCCAGAAACTCCTGGTTTCGGTTTCTCCCGAAACTGTCCGGGAAGGAGACCAGATCAAAATAAGTGTCACGGACTCTGTAGATAACAAGCCTGTTGCAGGAGCGAATGTTTTCTTCGGCGGACAGAAAATTGACGCACAGACAGACGAAAAAGGTATCACATCTTACTGGGTTACTACTCCGGGCACATATGTGGTAAACGCTACAAAGACTGGTTATGAAGAAGGAGAAACCCAGGTCGAGGTGACGGAAAAAGCCGCACAGTTCTCTTTCTCAAACCTCACGATACAGCCTGCTTCAGTTGAAGCCGGAACCCCGGTAAATATCAGTGTGAATGCTATGAACAATGGAAGCGTCACAGGAGAATCCAAAGTGGAATTGCTGGTTAATAACGAATCGGTTGATTCCGAGAATGTAACCCTCAACCCGGGTGAGAACAAATCAATCGAGTTCTCACATACTGAGGACAATCCAGGGACGTATACTGTTGAAGTAGGAGGCCTGAGAGAAAGTTATGAAGTGACAAAAAAAGCTCCTTTCTTCAGTGGGATGGCTACGCTTGGAATACTTGCCACAGCGTTTGTTATTCTGCGGAATAGAAGAAGCTAATAAACTAAACGCTTCTGACTTTCGTATTAAAGCTTATATTAAGCTGTAAGGATTTAAACTGAAAACCGGTCGGTTTAATATAACTTTAATACCTGTGCTGTGGCAGAAGCTGGAAATTATGTTCCGGATTTCCGGCTCTCCACTTTTTTCTCTTATTTGATGTTCGAGACGACAGCTTAAAATACTGAACTACAATTGTTGAATAGAATGCTTGAAGCTTTAAGCGCTTTTATTGCCAATTACGGTTACCTGAACCTCTTTATCCTTAGCTTTCTGGCTTCCACGGTTTTGCCTTTAGGATCAGAAGCACTGGTAGTAGCTCTTATTTATCAGGGTTTTAATCCTTTTGCTGTCGTTCTGGTAGCAACTTCAGGTAATTATCTCGGATCGTGTACAACATACTATCTCGGGCTAAAAGGGCGTCCGGTACTTGAGAGGTTTCTGTCTCCTTCTCCTGAGAAGCTTGAGAAAAGCGAAAAGCTCTTTAAAAAATATGGTCTTTATACTCTTCTTTTTACCTGGGTTCCAGGTATCGGAGACGCAATTACCATGGTTGCCGGACTTATGCAGCTTCCTTTCCGATACTTTTCTATCCTGGTTTTTCTTGGGAAATTCGGGCGTTATTTTGCTATTGCTTATCTAACAGTTTTTTTTAGCAATTGATTCGGACTTTTCGAGGTAGACCTAATTTGGTAGACCTAATTTATTATTTTATCAATTTTTATTCCTTTATACAATTTTTTATTATTTATTCCGCTAAGTAATTCTTTTCTTGTATATGATTTTTCCAGCTAATTATCCTCTCTAAGAGACAAACAGATATCTTTATATAATCCATGGTACAATATTTGATTGTTAAAGCAAATTTAATTGATTTTACTGCTTTGACTCATTTTTATTGCCTGTCTTCCAGGCATCCAAAAACGGGCTCAATATATAATTATAACCTCCATTTTTTAATTTTTTCCTTTTCTTTTCTTTTTTTGTTTTATACACAATTTAGCTTTACCTGGATTTTGAACATATTCGTAAAGGAACAGATTCTAAAAGGTATGTTTATATTGATTATTATTTAATATTCGTAAGAGACTAAGGAAAAAGTGTTCAGAATCAATTTATATACTGATTGTCTTGTCTCTAATTTTTCTGTCCTGTTTTAGTATACTTTTTGTCCTGCTTCAGTATATTTTGTATCGGTAACTTTTTATTTTTGTATCAGTAGCTTTTTTATTTTTGTATCAATAACTTTTTTATATTCCTTCCTCTTATTTTCAGTTATGTCTCCTTGCAGTAAAACTAAAGCTTTGAGTCTTTTGATTTTTATTATGCTTTTACTTGTCCCAATAGCGGGGGCAGCTTCGAATACAGGCAGTATCAAAAAAGCTGACCTTTATCAAGCGCCTAAGAATTCTACTAATGAAAATGCTCTCTTTACAGAACTGAGTGCAAACGTCGAGCTTTATAACAAGAATTTCGATAAAGTTCCTGATGTTCTGCAGAGACTGGTGGCCAGTGAGGAAATCGCCGGGAAAATCAAACTTGAGAACGGCGAGATGCTTTACGTAACTTTACTTATGGGAGGAGGACAAGTAAGGGATTTCTACAGTTATGAAACTCCTGATGATCCAAACTCAAAATTCGGGCCTTCCATCACAGTGGAAACCGATGAAAAAACCATACAAAATGTGCTTGATTCGAAAGAGCCTTTAAAGGAAGCCGTAAAAAGCATGAATGATGGCTCTCTGAAGGTGGAAACCGAAGGACTTTTCCGAAACTTTATGCTCTCAACTTTAAAGACATTTTATAAATAAATACATTTATTCTTGAGCTCTGAAATCTAAGTTCTAGAAATCTAAATTCTAGAAATCTAAGTTCTAAAAATTATTGATCTGAAATGCTCTTTTCCGTTCTGTGAAAAGGGCACAATTTTTTCAGAATTTATGGTTTTGTTCTCAAATTTTTCAAATTTACAAGATCTCTTTATACAGGTTTTTGATACATATATGACGCGTTAACTCTTTGATTTTGATGCATATATCGTATTTCCGTACCTGCCGATGTTAATCCTTTTTCCGTTGGGTTTCGGTTCATGAGAGTAACTCCAAGATGGATGTCCGGCATCAATACAGGGAGAGATTACTGTGTCTTTAACCCAGGTTTTTCCATCCCATCTTCCAGTTGTTGATTTCAGATGGTAATCATGTTTTGTCTGGCTCGCAAATAGTGGATTTACATGGATGTCAGTTTTCGAGGTACAACTTTTATAATTTCCTACTGCGTTGTTGTAGAGGCAGTTATATTGCAAATATATTTTATGGTTTTTACTGGCGAGATAATTCATCACACCATACCCTGTCCCACCCGGACTCTTTTTACGTTTCAGGGTGTTTACGATTACATTGTTACGGGCAATTATTGCGTATACAGATTTTGACGTGTAACTTGGTGAATAATTTTCCGGATACAAATTGGCAATAGCTACATGATATATGCCGTCAAAGACATTGTTTTCAATGTAAGTATTATGAAATCCACTAATTATGATACCGCCGACCCAGGTAATGCTAGGATTAGTGCCTGTTCTGTAAAAGACATTATTGTGAATACGAACATTTTTTCCAAGATCTTTAGTGGCAGAAGCGGTATCATAATTGAAAATCCAGATCCCAGGACCATAGGTGTTATGGATAATATTATTGTAGATACTAATACTATCCATAGTGCCTGTATCAGTCCCGCCTTTTTCGATTTGAATTCCTGGACCGCCTGCGCTCCAGTCGTAGAAAGAATCAATCACATTATCATTGAATTTTACGTGGTTTGAGTTCCAGATTCTAAGACCGCTGTTAGTCCTGCAGGTTATCCTGTTTTTCCAAGCTTGTACATACTGACTGCTAATAGCAAACAGACCGTCGTGCCCCATTTTGTATAACTTGTTGTTATAAAATTGGATGTTTTTACAGGAATTTGCCCTCAGCCCATCGCCAAGACCATCATACATATACATATTGTATACTTTTATGCTGTTGCAGTTAGTGAAGTACATTATATTATAGTGCCCGTCACCCAAAGAAACTTTTGAATTGCCTTTACGGTTTCCATTAACCTTGAAACCTCTTACTACAATGTTACTATTACCAGAACTACTCATCTGCTTGATCAAGGGTTTCATTGCAACCCAGCCTGCATTATTAGCAAGTTTGATCACAGCACTCGAATCCCCTTCAAGAATAGTATTACTACCGATTAAAAGAGTATCGTCAATAACATATGTAAAAGGACCTTTAAGGTGGACAGTGGTATATTTAGAGTTACCAGCTACAAACTTAAGGGCCTGATTTATCTGTACATGATCGTCTTTTCCATCGCAATTATATTTTCCAGTGCCATCCCCCGCAACATATACTATTGATGAGCTAGTTGCACATAAAGCTGTAGAAACGCTTGCAAGAAGAAGGAAACTTACCAATAAAAATATCACTAATTTTCGTGTTAACACTGGTGTCATCTGGAAGGAATCATAATAAAATTCATTAGTATTCTTAATAGATTGATATTGGTCAAGTAACGTGTATACATCTCCTTAAAATTTATGATTTCTTACTAAATATTATAAAATATAATTCCTTTTTTAAGATCTGGTCGACAGCATTTTAAAATTTAAGAACGAGTTTCGAATTTTATAATTGTAAAAAAGTTCTGAATAAATTATTTACATCAGGAATTGCTGAACACAAAAACATGCTATTTATACGGAATTTAGAACAAGTCTCCCTGTTTTTCAAGTCAATTCTTCTCATTTACATGAATTTCCTCGCGAGGACATAGAGAATAAAACTATAGATATGTTGGCAATTATAAAGTAATTCTCTAATAAAAAGATTCCCAGCTCATGTTACAATATTGAGGTCGTCTAAAGGCTATCGTACTAGAATTCATTATAAACATGTAAATATTTGTACGGATGAACATCTAACTCCAATAAGAATGTTTAATAAAACCTAAAAGTATGTTACTATTTTTCTGGACTTTGAGGATATAGAAAAGATCCTGAAGAAATCATTTAGAACGAGAACTGCTGGGTTCGAGTATATACGACAAATATGGAACTTAGAGTAAAGTGCCATAAGCTTTTCACGTCCATTTATCTAATTATAATAATTTAGCAACTATTAATAATTGTCAAATCTTTGAGGATTGAAATGACAGTAAAAACTAATAAGAATACAAAATAAATTAAGAATCCTGATACGAAAATAATAAGCCAAATCAAAAGAATAAAAGAGGATTATGGTGCTTTTTCGCTGTTCATTAATTATCAAACTCTTCGTTTTCACCATAATCGATATCAATCTAATTTCTTTATAGGCTGAATAGTTACAATAAGTCTATTTAGTATCAAGGGTTAATGCTTGACAACCTCTCCAGGATACGTATATCTACCTTTTTCCATTACCGTACCGATATTTATACTTGTATTGATACCTGTATGCACGTCATCTCCCATAATCACTCCGAGTTTTCTCCTGCCCGAGTCAAGAATCCTGTTTTTTATCATTACTTTTATGTTTTTTCCGTCATGGCGGAGGTTTGCAACCTTCGTACCCGCTCCAAAGTTACAACGGTGCCCGATAACACTGTCTCCGACATAACTCAAGTGACCCACATGAGTGTCTTTCATGATAATCGTGTTTTTTATTTCTACGGCATTTCCAACTCTTACATGATTCCCTATTGCGGTGGAAGGACGAATAAAACAATTAGGCCCTATATCACAGTTTTCTCCTATTATTACCGGGCCTTCTATATAAGAACCGTTTCTAATAAGAGTGCCTTTTCCGATTGCAACTTCCCCTTTTATGGTAGCGTTGGGTTCCACGGTACCTTCGCATCTGCCCTCAAGACCTTTCAGTATGTATTCGTTTGCTTTCAGGAGGTCCCATGGGTACCCTATATCTATCCATCTGCCTTCGAGAGGGCTGTAACCCACGGCTGCTCCACTATTGATCAGCATCTGGATGGAGTCAGTAATTTCGAACTCATTTCTCACTGAAGCCCGGGTTCTGTCAATAAAGTCAAAAATGGATTGCCTGAAGAGATATATTCCGGCGTTTGCAAGGTTAGTAGGAGGGTTTTTAGGTTTTTCTATTATCCTGACAACTCTACTATCATCGGTTTCAAGTACCCCGAAATCCGACGGGTTTTCTACCTCCTTTACACAGATGACAGCTTCCTCTGTCCTTGAAACAAGGGCTTTTAAGTCCTCCTGGCTTATGAGCATATCCCCGTTAAGTACAAGAAAAGCCCCATCAACATAGCCTTTTGCACAGCCTATTGCATTTGCAGTTCCTAGCTGCTCTTTCTGCTGCACGTACTCTATGCTCACTCCCCATTTGCTTCCGTCCTCGAAGTACTCTTTTATCTGTTCTTCGAGATAACCGGTAATGAAGACAAATCCTTCAATGCCTGCTTCTACAGCTGAATTGAGAATATGTTCGAGGATGGGTTTATTTGCGACCTGGAGCATAACTTTGGAACAGCCGGAAGTTAGAGGTTCCATCCTTGTGCCTTTGCCTGCCACAAGGACAACCGCTTTCATTTAAGTGCCTCCTTTGCTATCTTTTCAGCCATCTCGAAAATCTCATCAACGTTTTCCCGGGCTTCAGCTGTAATTCTGACTTTTGCTTCCGTCCCCGAGGGGCGGACGAGTACCCAGCCATTGTCCATTTCCACGCGAATTCCGTCGATGTCAAGTACCTTTCCCAGGGGCTCGAGTTTGGTCTTAATTTTTCCCATAAACTCTGCCTTTTTGTCATTTGCACAGGGGAAAGCTCCTCTTTTTGTGGCATACCTGGGAAGTTCTTCTCGAAGCTCGCTTAATTTCTTTTTCTTGACAATCTCAACAAGTTTCGCAGCTGCGTAAATTCCATCCGGGCAGTAAGAAATCTTCGGGAATATCCAGCTTCCTGATGGTTCGCCTCCATAGATAGCACTGCACTGTTTTATGCCCTCTGCAACGTAGACGTCTCCAACTCTTGTTCTCACAATTTCCGAACCCTTAAGGGAATCGTCAACCATCATTGAAGTGTCCACAGGCACGACGACTGTTCCTTTCTGACCGCTACACTCATACAGCCCGAAAATTGCAAGCATTTCGTCTCCTGAAACAAAATTGCCTTTCTCGTCCACAGCCATCATCCGGTCCGCGTCACCATCGTGTGCGATTCCAAGATCGGCTCCGAAATCCACAACAGCTTTTTTGAGCATGGTAAGGTTTTCATCGTTTGGCTCAGGGTTTCTCGCAGGGAAGTGGCCATCAGGCTGAGCATTCAGGGTTATTACCTCACAGCCCAGTTCCTGAAGAAGATAAGGGCTAATTGTCCCTCCTGCTCCGCACCCGCAGTCAAGTACAACTTTCAGGCTGGAACCTTCGACAAGCTTTTTGATCATGTTCATGTGGGCCCGAATAGCACTTCCGTCTTCTTCGAACTTGCCTATCAGGTTCCAGGGAACCATGGAAAAGTCCCCATCTTCAATTGCTTTTTCTATTTCTTCCTGCTGTGCCGAGTCAAAGGCCATGCCATCAGGGTTCCAGAGTTTAATCCCTACATACTCTGAGGGGTTGTGGGAGGCTGTAACCATTACACCGCATTCGTATTCTCTGGTTGCATATGCAAGGGTTGGAGTAGATACCAGGCCTATTTCTGTAACAGCACAGCCTGTAGCCGTCAGTCCAGCAATCAGGGCATGCTCGATCATAGGGGCCGAAACTCTAGGGTCTCTCCCGATAACCGCAGTTTTTTTCCGGCTTCCCAATACAAGCCCTACCTTAAGCGCAAGTTCGGGCGTAATTTCTTTATTTGCTATCCCTCTTATTCCTGAAGATCCGAAGAGTTTCATATGTCCCATTCCCAAATTTCCTGAAATATGTTTTCTTGAATTCTCTTAATTTTTGATTGAAAATTTCCAGTCTTTCCATTATTCTACAGTGACACTTTTTGCAAGATTACGCGGTTTGTCAATCGAACATCCACGAGCAAGGGCAGTATAGTAAGCAAGTAGTTGAAGGACTACAACACTGAGCAGCGGAGATAGCAGTTCGCTAGTTTGAGGAATTGTAAGGACAACATCCGCATACTTTCCTATCTCGGTGTCCTTGTTATCAGCCACTGCGATAACCGTTGCATCTCTGGCTTTTACTTCTTTTATATTGCTCAGCACTTTATCGTAAGTCTGCCCTCTTGTTGCAATGGTAACTACAGGCGTTCCTTTCTCAAGCAGCGCAATCGGTCCATGTTTAAGTTCGCCTGCGGCAAAACCTTCGGCATGCAAATATGAAATTTCTTTTAATTTGAGAGCTCCTTCAAGGGCAATAGGATAGTTAAAGTGCCTGCCGAGGAAGAAGTAGTTCTCTGCATGAGCAAAATTCTCTGCACATTCCTTCACTGCTTCTTTCTGGTTAAGAATCTGCTGAATCTGACCTGGTACTTTTCTTAGACCTGTGATGAATCCTTTAACGTAATTAGGACTTAGCTTGCCTCTTGCCAGGGCAAACTTTACGGCAAGAATATAAAGAAGAGTGAGCTGGGTACTGAAAGTCTTGGTCGCAGCAACTCCAATTTCAGGCCCTGCTCTGGTATAGAGCACACTATTAGCTTCTCTTGTAATGGTGCTTCCTACAACATTTGTGATTGCTAGCGTGGGGCAATTGTAAGACATTATTTCCCTAACAGCCGCGAGGGTATCTGCAGTCTCCCCAGATTGGGTAATTGCAATGGCAATAGTTCCATCACTTATAACCGGGCTTCTGTACCTGTACTCCGAGCAGATGTCTATATCGCAATGAATTCCTGCAAGCTGCTCAAAAAGGTATTTTCCAAGCAGTCCTGCATGCCAGGAGGTTCCACATGCCAGAATCTGGACTCTTGAAAATTTCCTTATCTCTTCGTCACTCATACTTAGTTCTTTGAGATCTATTGTTCCTTCAAGTTCCGAGACTTTGCCTGCAAGTGTATTATGAATTGCACTCACCTGCTCGTGGATCTCCTTAAGCATGAAGTGTTCGTAACCGGCTTTCTCAGCAGCTTCAAAGTCCCACTCAATCTTTTCTATTTTCTTTTCGCGGACTTTTCCTTCTCTGTCAAAGATCTCTACACTGGTAGGGGTAAGAATTGCAGTTTCAAGGTCATTTACGAAAATTACGTCCCTTGTATAATTCAAAAAAGCAGTTACATCCGATGCGGCAAAGTTCTCTCCTTTGCCGAGTCCTATAACAAGTGGGCTGTCTTTTCGGGCAAGCAAGAGTTTTCCCTGTTCGTCAGCACAGAGAACTGCAAGGGCATAAGAACCTTCTATCTCTTTTAGTGCCTCCTGCAGTCCTGTAAGAAGTTCACATTTTACTTCTCTTCCATCGGGCTTACCATATATGTGCTTATGCAGGAGATGTGCGACCACTTCAGTATCAGTTTCCGATTTAAATTCATATCCTTCTGCAGTCAGTTGTTCTTTCAATGCCATGTAGTTCTCTATAATTCCGTTATGTACAACCGAGATCTTACATGGGTTTCCGGAGGTATGTGGATGAGCATTTATTGTGCTGGGTCGTCCGTGGGTTGCCCAGCGAGTGTGCCCTATTCCGATATTGCCACTTGTTCCGTCTGGGACAGTGGCTTCAAGATTCACGATTTTACCTACTGACTTATACGTATCAATTCCACTGCCCAGAATCGAAATCCCAGCAGAGTCATATCCACGATACTCGAGTTTTTTGAGAGATTCTATGATAACAGATGCAGCAGAGTTTTCCCCTGCATATCCTACAATTCCACACATTTTTCCACCTTTTAAGGGTTAAAGAACAACCGAATGACGGGACAGGTCCTTATATATAGTATTTCCAGATTCAACCTGGCAGTCAACAGCTAATGTTACTCCGGCTTTCACAAGTACGCTATTCCCAATCCGGTTGTCGTCTCCGAAGATGGTGCCGAGTTTGGGAGCTCGATGAACAGTTCCGTTCATTATGATCGACAGACCTTCTTTTTCTTCAACAAAGAAACCTGAGCCAATTGTATTGTTGCTTCCAATTATGGAGTTAGAGATCCGTCCATGTGAGTATATCCTGCAGTCATTCATTATTATGCTGTTCTGTATTTCGGTAAATGACCTGATCGATACATTGTCTCCTATTGTTGTGGAGGGCAGAATAACTACATTGGGGCCGATATCACAGTTTTCCCCTATGACTACAGGGCCTACAATGTAAGTTCCTGAACGAATCCTGGTATTTTTTCCTACTGCCACCTTTCCACTGAGGAAAACTCCATCTTCAATTTCTCCTTCAAGCTTCAGGTTCCTGTCTGAGTTTAAGACTGTGGCATTAGCTTTTAACAGATCCCAGGAATGGACAGCATCAAGCCACTTTGATTCGGTAGAAACGGAAGTAACGATTTTTCCTTCGTCAATCATAAGCTGGAGGGTATCGGTTATTGCATACTCCCCATTTTCGGATATCGGGGTTTTTTCGATGGTTTCAAAGACCTGCGGCGTAAAAATATAAATTCCGGTATTCACAATACGGCTCAGGTCTCCAGGCCTTTTTTCCAGGATTTTTGTTACTCTTTCTTTTTCTTTCAGAACCACACCATAGCCTGCAGTTTCTTCCATCCGAACAGTTAGAAGGCTTGCATCCCCTTCATAATTGTTCAGAAGGTCTGCTATAGTTTTCGGTTCTACTAAGTTGTCTCCATTGAGCACAAGAAATACCGAGTCCTCGGGGTCAATCCATTTTTTTGCCTGCTCAATTGCATGTGCAGTACCTAGCTGAGCTCTCTGCTCAACATACTTTATTTTTACTCCAAAGTTTAATCCGTCTTCGAAATAATCCATTATGCGTTCTTTTTTATATCCAACAACTAATATAATATCAGTTATTCCATTTTTTTCAAGCGAACCTATTACATGCTCTAAAATAGGCCTGTTGGCTATAGGAAGCATTACTTTTGAACGGGTTAGAGTAAGAGGCCTGCAGCGCAGCCCTTCTCCTGCTGCAAGGATAATAGCTTTCATAGATTAAAGAACCTTTTTTAGAATTTATACATTACCTTCAAAAGTCTTAAACAAAATAACTATACCTAAATATATCTAGAGTATTCTGTCTGTATAAGGGATAACTAATAATAAAAAAGTAATCCCTATATAATTAAGAAATAAGTTTTTCCTACAGATAAACAACTCCGTAACATAAATCCAAGAACTCCTAAAGAATTCCATCCTATGTGTTATCTTTTATATGCTGTTTTATCTTTTTGAAAGTGCCAAAACTTATTTATTTTATGACTCCGGTATGTATTTCCTACTTTTTATGTCTTATGCTTCCCAACCTTTGAGAACCCGGACAATTCTTGATAAATTCTTTCCATTAGAAGTTTTAGTTCACTGCCATACATTTAATTAATAGTCGCCGTAGCTTATGGAGAATTTCATCTATCACTTAAAATCCTTCGGGATACTTCACAACTTTCTATATAATCATAACAAAAGACTTAAACAATATTGAATTTGCTGGAAATCAAGTATGGGTGCCCACTTTTTCGGTCAGCTCTGAATATCTACTTTCATACTATTTATTTAAACTCGATACTCCATTGTACAAAGGGGTGATCGACGTTACTTTAATTTCATGAAGCTTGGAGACTTCAAGAACGGATATAGAACCACTTTGATACCTAAAGAATAAGGCACCAATGAACATTTTGACTTTAGTCATGGAGTTGCTTATATATAATATAGCAGATGTTCAAAACAAATCCTTAACCTGTTCTTGAAGCAACACGGTTAAATAAAATATATTAATAAAATTATATTAATAAATCTAACCTTTAAATAAATTATCCCAAAAAGCAAAAAATATTTAAAAGTCGACATGGGCATCTTGATAGGATCTAATAAAGTATACATAAGATCTAATAAACTATAAATTTATAAAAATAATCGCATTTTTAATTTTTTATAAAAAAGGTTAGCTCTTTGTAATGATACTACAAAATCTCTTGGCAAATAAGTTTAAGTATAGTATGCACACATAATCTGTTAAAAAAATTTGAATGATTGATTGAAGTAACTTCAAAATTGAACTTAAGCAGGAAGCAGGAATTATGCGTAGGGAATTTAAAAACAGTTTCAAAATAATAGTTTTTCCTCTGCATCAGATTGAGTTTCTAGGGCCAATTTCTTATGGTCACTCAGTCTTTATGAAGAGTTTTACCAGATACCGAATGCCGGCCTTGATGCTAATACTTTCAATCTGCTTTCCTTAACTTTATATGTTGTGGCGTTGTAGTTTAAAACGCCTCTCTACACAATACAAGATAAACAAGAGGCTTGAGGTAGGAAGAATGAAACAAATAGCCCAATCTATTCGAGATCGATTTTTGAAACTTGGCATCGATGTACCTGTAGAGGATGTCGAAAGCAGACTTGATGAACTGATTACGAAATTTAAAGTTCCTTCAAACGAAGCTCAGCGCAGCGTGACCAATTACTTTTTGAAGAAATATTCTATTCCTAAGAATGAATTCTACACCAGGCAGGCTGAGCCGCAGCTTACTAAGATTATGGATATTTCGGAAAATGGACAGTGGGCAAATCTTAAGGCAAAGGTTGTCCAGCTCTGGGAAAACACTCATGAGTCTATCTCTCAGGTAGGATTACTGGGAGATGAAACCGGAATTATAAAGTTTACCGAATGGAAAAATGCCGAACTGCCTGAGCTTGAACAGGGAGAGAGTTATCTCTTAAGGAGCGTTGTTATAGGAGAATACAATGGCAGATTCCAGGTTCAGCTTAATAAGAATACTTCTATAGAAAAACTGGATGAAGCCATTGGAGTTGGAGGCGGTGACTTTACACCGGCTGCAAGAGAATCCGAACTCAGGAATATTTCCGACCTTTCTGGAGGCCAGTGGGCTACAGTCAAAGGAAAAGTAGTTCAGCTCTGGGAAAATTCTCATGAATCGATTGAGCAGGCAGGGCTTATAGGAGATCCCACAGGAGTTGTCAAATTTACGAACTGGGCAAGTTCCGAACTTCCTGACATGGAAGAGGGCAAGAGCTACATGTTGAGAAATGTAGTTGTCAATGAATGGGGCGGTAAGATCCAGGTTCAGCTTAATCGATCAAGTTCCATAGAAGAACTTGATGAAGATATCAAAGTCGGTTCCTCAACTTCTACATACTTCGGAGCAATGGTTGATATCCAGACCGGTTCGGGCCTCATAAAGCGCTGTCCCGAGTGTAAAAGGGCCCTGGTTAAAGGCGCCTGTCCGGAGCACGGGAAAGTAAAAGGGGAATACGACCTGAGGATAAAAGCGGTTCTGGATTCCGGAACTTCCACTCAGGATATCCTGATTAATAGAGAACTTACTGAGGAGCTTGCAGGACTTTCCCTCGATACTGCGATTGCAATGGCTGCTGACGCTCTCGATCCCGGGGTAGTGTTGGATACTATAAAACATGAGCTGGTAGGCAGGTACTATACCGTAACCGGGCACAAGCTTGATCGCTACATCCTTGTGGATTCCATTACTCCCAAGACTTCTCTGGATAAAGAGATGCTTGATGAAATGCTTGCGCTTAATGAAACATTTACGAAGCTGGAGGTGCAGTAAATGCCAGGCTTTTTCAGAGAAGCTGCCCGCAGAGTTTTTGCCCAGGAACTGAAAGACTCGAACCTGACTTCAAGGGACGAAAGTGATCAGTATGCTCCACAGTATGTCCTGACGCCCACAGGAGCTAAAGTAAACCGTATCTTCCTTGTTGGCACACTTATCGAAAAGGAAGACATTGGCACTGATTCCGAGTACTGGAGAGGAAGAGTTTCGGACCCGACAGGTTCTTTCCTGGTCTATGCCGGACAGTACCAGCCCGAAGCAGCTCAGTTCCTTGCTGAGTGTGAACTACCAGCTTTTGTAGCAGTTGTGGGCAAAACCAGTACATATACCACAGATGACGGGAATGTCCTGACTTCTATCCGTCCCGAATCTATCCAGCAAGTAGATGAACTTACCCGGAATCTCTGGGTGCTTGATACTGCAAAGCAGACGCTTGAAAGGATAAGAGCAATTGAAGCAGAGGAAGATCAAAACTCAAAACTTGCAAAAGAACACTACTCGACTGATACCGTTTACTACCGCGAAATAGTCAAAAAGGCTCTTGAGTCTCTCAAAGAAAGAGACTAAAATCAAAACGAGTAAAAACCATACTACCAAAATCGGGGATAAATTCCCCTAACCTTTTTATTTTATTCGAATACCACGCTAGCCTACTGCGTGGATGAAAACTTCCCCGGTAACCATTGATGATAGTATTATTATCAATTCCATTATTATCAATTCCATTTTCGGTTATTAACTTGCTCAAACTAAATTGTCTAGGGTTATCATTTTCCTTTAAAGGAATTATATGGCTACTTTCACCGATGTCACTGTTTTTTTGAAGCAGCCAAATATGTAGCAGGAGAAGTAGAAGAGGAGTTTGGAGATGCAGCAGATGTTGCCAATAACAGTTATAGGAAATTCAAACTTGTATTTAAAACCTTATGGAAGAGAAGATCATGAAACTTAGTCAAATTTGTATCTTGACTTTGATACTGGCAAGTGCAATATTTGTGACTTTTGCTTCTGAAGAGGGAAGAATAATATTTACAAAAGAAGATGCAAAGCAAACAAAATACCTTGATCCATCAACTGCAAACGTAAATATTAGTTTTGAGGATGCAAAAATCAAGATAATATCAGAAAATCCGGAAGTAATCAATGAATCTGTCCATGGAGAACTGATTGATGATGAAAATTTTGGGATAATCTGGCAAATAAGCTCAAAAACAACTAATGGAAAAAGCATCTTAACAGGAATAAATGCCTCTAATGGAGAGCAACTTTTTG
>DUGT01000003.1:45086-45624 GCA_013331275.1 Methanosarcina sp.
AATGGAGAGCAACTTTTTGTATACGATGGATCAAAAAATGTACAGGGAAAGAATGTATGGGGCAAAGACAGTGTAAGCAAAGATGCTGCTCTGAAAATAGCAGAAGAATATATCAAATCCAGGGTTTCAGCGGATAAAATTAATGATATTGAGCTTGAACATATAAACTACAAAGAACCTCCGGCTGACGATCTTCCTGGAACTTACAAAATTAGTTACGCAAGAATTATCAGGGGAATACCTTCTCTTTCTGATGGAATACAGGTAGGGATCAACGCAGAAACAGGCGAAGTTTCAAGCTATCGCAAAAGATGGTCTATGTCTGAAGAAGAGATAGCACTCATTGATACGGAACCAGGCGTTACGGATGAAAAAGCAGTTGAGATTCTCAAAGAATACATGAGTAACAAATCGTCTATAGGAGAAGAAAAAGCAAATACTGTAAAAGTTATTTCGTCAAACCTTGTCTGGAAAGAGGACGATGAAGATAAAATTCATCTGGCATGGTGGATCCGATTCATAGATTCAAGTTTTAAAA
>DUGT01000185.1:0-444 GCA_013331275.1 Methanosarcina sp.
TACACATTAACTTCAATTCATAGCTCTCGCTAATACCACCGCGCCTTTTTTCCAGATTCCTTCCGGCAGTAGGCTTGCTTTCTTCACAAATAAAGTCCATTACCGATTTACCGATAGTTTCTTCGTGAGTGTACCCCATTAATTCTGTAGTTCTTTTATTAGCAAAGGTAATCTTGAATTTGGAATCCATCAAGAATATACCTTCATTTGCTGTTTCAACGATATTACGGTACTGTTCTTCGCTTTCGCGGAGTTTTTCTTCTGTTATTCTACGTTCAGTAACATCCTGAACAGTTCCCCTCATTTGAATAGGAGAATTATTTGCATCAAAAATAACTTCAGTTTTTGCGTGGACTGCTCGCTCAGATCCATCAGTTAGGACGATTCTATAATTAATGTTAAAGGGTTCACCAATTAAGGCTTTTTTAAAGGCAATGTTTACGT
>DUGT01000185.1:497-4085 GCA_013331275.1 Methanosarcina sp.
GAGCTTCAGCAAGACTTTTTTCACTTTCTTTCAATGAATTGAAAGCTATTTCAAGCTCTTCCGTACGTACTTTTACCAAGTTTTCCAAATTGTCAAGAGTTTCCTTAAGCTTTGTTTCAACTTCTTTTCTTTTGGTAACATCAGTGAACATACATAGAGAGCCAATGAAATCCCCGTCTTTATTAAATAACGGTTTAGCGCTTATAAATGCCCAGAAGAGTGAACCGTCCTTACACATTAACTTCAATTCATAGATCTCACTAATACCACTGCGCCTTTTTTCCAGACTCTTTCTGGCAGTAGGTTTGCTCTCTTCACAAATAAAATTCATTACAGGTCTACCAATAATTTCTTCCTGGGGGTACCTCATTAGCTCCGCAGTTCTTTTATTAGCATAAGTGACATTGAATTCAGCATCCATCAAGAATATGCCTTCGTTTGCTGTCTCAACGATATTGCGGTACTTTTCCTCACTTTCGCGAAATGCCTTTTCCATTTGTTTTCTGTCGGTAATATCCTGAATTGTTCCTCTCATCCTGACAGGAGAGTCCTCATCGAAAATAACTTCAGTCTTTGCGTGGACTACTCGTTCAGATCCGTCAGCCAGGATGATTCTATAAATAATGTCGAAGGGTTCACCAGTTAAGGTTTTTTTAAAGGCAATGTTTACGTAATCCCGGTCATCCGGGTGCACATAAGTTAAAAACAGGTCATAAGTTACTTTAAGTTCCTTAGGCTTAAGTCCAAAAATGCGATATAACTCATCAGACCAGAGCAACTTATTATTTACAATGTTCCAGTTCCAGTTTCCAATATGAGCTATTTGTTGAGCTTCAGCAAGACTTTTTTCATTTTCGTTCAAATAACTATAAGCCTTCTCAAGTTCTACCGTTCGTTCTATAATTTTCTCTTCTAAATTGCCGTGAACCTTTCCAGGTGCTTCTCTAATCTCCTTTTTTTTATCGGCATCTTTGAAAACCAACGCAAGTTTTCCATTTTCAGGTCTAAACACATAAACATCAAGAGACCTATCTTTAACCTCCATACTCTTGACTTCATAATAAGTCGGTACATCAGAAAGTGTCACTTTTTCATATTCCTTTAACCCGACAGGATCGACATCAGGAAACACTTCAAGTGCCGTCTTACCTAATAACTGTTCCTTCTTTAAGCCCGTATAACACTCATAAGCAGAATTAAGCTCAAGGAAACGATAATCATAGGGCGTGCCATCCTTATCGTAAATAACTTCAGCAACGAAGAAAGCATCTGTCATATTTGTGAAAAGCATCCGGTAACGCTCTTCACTTTTCCGCATCGACTCTGCAATCAGCTTGTGCTCTGTGATGTCCCTGATAATCATGACAGTTTTCACCAGACCATTCTTATCGGAGAAAAATACAGTTGACAACTCCCCAGGGAAGATAGTGCCATCTTTCCTCCTAAAATTGAGCTCCCCTTTGAACTTTCCGGCTTTTTCAAGAGCAAGCTCGAGTCCTGGGCCGGACGTGTCTACAATCCCGGATTTTCCAGCCCGTATGATTTCCTCCTCGGTCATTCCGAAAATTCTGCAGGCTTCGGGATTAGCCGTATAAATGGTTCCGTCAGGTGAAATGAGAAGAACGGCGTCATTGATGTTTTTGAAGAGCACTCTGTACAGTTCTTCACCATCCCGAAGTTTTTCCTCATCTTTCTGGTCACTTACATCGAATCCAGAGATAGACAAACGTTTATCCTCCTTCAGCGAAATACAGATAATTATATCTTTTCTCCATTTTAACTTCCAAGTATATATATCCATTAAATTACCCATTTCACACAATCTCTGCTAGGAGAAACATTTCTCCAATACTGCGATTCATTCATAAAATGAAATTTACCAGTTTCTACAAGTAAAATCTGAGCAGACAAATATTAATATTACAACGCGTTTATTTCGTAATAGTTTATTTGTAAAAAAAGACGTAGTAAATTCTTATTTAAGGTTGTATCACTAATTTATTTTCTAAAAATTAGAACTGTTCTGTAACCCTTCCTTTTCTTACTTCCGTTAAGTTGACAGTAGATCCAGGCTATCAGATCTCATTATATTTTTTCCCGTTTTTTTGCTCGAATTAGTGACATCAATCCTGCTGAATCCTGTTATAGTTCCATCACTATCATTGGCAGAACTAGTAATTGAAAATATATGGATTTTAAACAACTTATTAACCTCCAGAATTTTTGCCAGACAACTGGGAACATGATATTTTTCGATTACTTCTTAAACCACAAAACTAACAGTTTTGATATTTAACTTTTGATATTTAACATAAAATAGAAAGATTTTTTATAAGTGTTATACTGATATTATTTGAAAAGTATTCCCAATTTTGGAAGCTACAAAAAACTAAGAAAATGGCTCACTAAATATGAATTAATCAAATCGGAGAGAGTTATTTGAACCCAAAATACTTGAAAATAACGACTTTATTGCTTCTTATACTCTGTACCACAAGTATGGCAGGCGCAGAGTCAAGCAGCAAAAACTCAAACAATGTAGCAGTTTTGGACTACACTGAAGGAGGACACAATGATACCGATTTCAATGCTAACTTTATGTCGGAATGGTGGTATCAGAACGGGGATTTGAGGCTTGTTGCAAAGGATGGAGAACAGAAAAAAATTGCTTTTTTTGCCGTAATGGCTCATCAGGAGTCTCCGGGGCTCGTAGATCCTGATTCTGGAACCCAATTGTCATACCTGTCCACATTCTACGGACTTTATCCATATGGGGAGGCCGCTACTCATAATTTTACCAGGACTCTTGTGCCAAGATCAGGTGTTGAAAATTACATCGAGTTTCATGTACCTTACCTTAACTTTGCTTATCCTGATGGTTTGAAGAGATTTTATGGATCAGGCTCCAAAGGATACATGCTGAACTACTCCTTTGACAATATGCAGCTTAATTTGTTTTTCAAGCCACATGTCGAGAAAACTGTAGATAGTGCTGTAGAGCCTGTGAATTTCACCACATACGAGTACGCTTATGGAAAGCTCAGGGGCAGTGTGGTGCTCGATGGTAAGAAATATAGGGTTATGCAGACTGACGGGTATTTCGACCATATGATCCCCTACACCCCTGACCAAGCTACATGGCAAATGGAAACGCATGGATGGAGCTGGTCGGAAGTTACAGCGGGTAGATACCAGACAATTTTCTACGGTGTAAGAAGCATTGATGATGGTTATGATGGATATACGTACAAACATCTGACACTTATAAACAAGCATACAGGGAAGGTAATTGCAGAATATTCCGGAGATGAGGTTAGTGTCGATGAAGAAGACTGGGTGAACACTGTAGTAAAGAATCGTACTGTGAAAAGGCCTTCCAAACTTGAAATCTCGACTTCCAACCTTAATATTTCCATGAATGCTCAAAGTGTAGTTCAACTTGATGACACTTCCCTACCAGGTGGGCAGCCTGTAGGTTTTGTCGATTTCATGGCTTTCCAGCCTGATAACGCAACAATCAATTACAGGAAAAATCTTGAAAGGGGAAGCGCATTCTACGAGTATATGGTAACTGACCCGGGTATATCT
>DUGT01000185.1:4217-10240 GCA_013331275.1 Methanosarcina sp.
AAGATTTCTTTGGTTCCTTTTTGAAGGAATTTTCCTTTTTTTCTTTACTACTTTTCTTAATATTCAGCTCTATAAACGCTATCATTTGAGGTAACTCTATTTGAATAAACTTTTAAGAATTTTTTAATGCGTAGGGAAATAAACGTGAGGAGCTTCAAAACCTTTAAAACCAATAAATTTTGCTTATTCTATTCTTCAAAGTCATACATTCTTCAAAGTCATACATTCTTCAGAGACATACATTCTTCAGAGACATACATTCTTCAGAGACATACATTCAAGAGTCATCCTATTTGGTTTATATTTTTTATTTAAATTAATATTTGATCTTTTGTATATTATAAGTTTCTATTTATTAAACAAAAGTAATGTTTATTATCAAATAACTTTTAGTTATTTTATTACTATAAGAGCGCAGAGAGTCACGAATATTTCATCCTTCAGAGGCTGTCCTACAATTACTTTCGGTAATAACAAAATTCCTTCTTTTTTGATTTAAAGGTCTTATTTGCTTTTTTTAGCACTTTTTTATTACTACCAATAATTGTCAGACAGCCAATTTAGGATGGGGTGACCGCTAGCAATTTGATTTTTTACAATTCTCACTCCTGGGCGAGCAGCAATTAAGTCTTTCCAAGCTTCTTCAGCATTAGTATGACTTGTCAAGTAAAACACAAACTCATTTGTATTCGGTTAAGGAATCTGTTAATGTTAAAATGACTACTGCACTCATTTATCCATCTTGATTTACATTTGAAGGTTAACAAAAAAAGCAACGAAAATAACATGTTTCTTATAGATCGTATCTTAACCGAATACAAATGAACAGAAACTTTATATTGTTTGACTTCCGTCCTTATAATGACCGGTAGTCATATGTTGGTTATCAGTCATATTGGTGAAGATAATGGCAGCTGCTGACAGAAAGGAAAGGGAAAAGGAGCAAAGGAAAAATGCAATAATCAATGCCGCTGAGAAGCTGTTCTTCTCAAATGGTTTTGGTAATGTCTCCATGGAAGAGATAGCTAAAGAGGTGGAGCTTGGCAAAGGTACGCTTTATCTTTACTTTAAGAGCAAGGACTCGCTGTTTTTTGCTATTATCTCTAGGAGGTGGGAGGAGTTTGGTGAAACTATGATAGAAAAGATGAACCACGGGAAAAACGGCTTTGAAAAAATCCAGATAATGATCAAGTGGTTTATTGAATATTCACAGAAGAATCCAGAATATAACGACATGGCTACCACGTTTGGACCCCAGCTCTTCCAGAGAATTGATCCCGAAGATGCGCGAATGATGATGGAACTCTCCATGAAATACATGCCTCTTGTGCACTATGCTATCAGAGAAGGAATTAAGGATGGATCTATCAGAAACGACCTTGATCCCGCACTGCTTGGAATGTATATCCAGATGATTACGTTTAACGTTGTCTCCCCGAATCCCTCCATTAAAAATAGTTTTGCGGCACAGGGAATAAGCTACGACACATATGTAGAGATGTTGCCAAAATTCCTCTGTCCGTCAATTGCGCGGTTACCGGAGAAAGAATGTAATAGTAAGGACGAAATTTTCCAGCGATAAACACTGAACCGTCAAGCACGGAACAAGAAAAATTTTATGATGCGATTAGTGTAAACAATCAAAATAGCGGATGCTATCAATAAAAATTGAGCAAGATTTTATTTAATAACGAAAAATTTTGCAATGTTCATCGCTAACCGAGATCGAATACGAACAATTCAGTTAGAAGGAAGATGTCTGCACAAAATAAAAACATCAACTCATTTTTCTGAATGTTGAGTATTCTCTAAAAAGTATATAATTCGAAGATATTGAAAGTGAAGGTGATGTAATGATGCCGGATGAACGTGAAGATAAGAGTGCAGGAATTCCGGGATGTATACGCCAGATGACCAATCTTGAGCGTTCTTTTCTATTTACTCCTGGGTGCAATGTGTGTATTGTTGCACGGATTACCGGAAATGTATCAGAACATGAGCTATCCCATGCAATGGATATGGCTCGCAGTATACATCCACTTATCGGAGCGAAGATTGTATTTGACGAACTGCATGACTCCTGGTTTTCTAATGATAATGTTCCTGCTCTTCCTTTGAGGGTTACAAAAAGGACTTCAGACACTCAATGGTTTGAAGAAATTCAATGCGAACAAAGGATCCCGTTTGAGCTTGAAAAAGGTCCATTGATTCGGTTTATACTGTTACACTCCCCTGACGTGTCTGACCTTATTGTTGTGTGTAACCACAGCATCTGCGACGGGATGGCACTGGCAAACCTGGTCCGTGACATTTTAATCAATTACGCTGACTATGAACGCGAGATCACTGTACTCAATCCCCCGGAAATTATAAAATTATTTCCAACGAAAAGAGTTTTTTCCCTCTCTGCAATTCTCACCCGTCTTTTTGTGTACAATGCCAATAGGAAGTGGAAAAAGAGCCCACACCGCTTTTTCCAGGATGATTATGCTGCGATTACTAAGGCTTACTGGGAAAAAAAGCAGTGTGGTGCTGTATTAATTGAACTTGACCCCCAAGAGTCACAGATCTTTTTAGAGAAATGCAGGAAGGAAGAAGTTACAGTAGGGTCGGCAATAACTGCAGCATGTATTGCAGCACATGAGGATATATTAGGTCCGTTTTCCAAAAATTTCAAACTGGTGTCAGCTCCCTTTGACCTGAGAAAACATGCGACTACACCGGTTGGAGATGTATTCTGCCTCTGTGCCGGCGCAGCACGCTTTTCCTATACATACGATTCGAAAAAATCCTTCTGGAAAAATGCTGCTGCTTTGCATAAAGAAATACACAAGCGTGTGGAAAAGCTTGACTCGGCAGGCCTAGAGGTCCCAGGCTTTGAGCCGTCTTTTATTGATGCTTTTGCCAGTTTTGGGCCAATTTTTGAAGCTATTCCTGAAGCGTATTCCAGGACCGACAATCTGTCAAAGTTTTCCCGGGATACAAAAAATGTGGCATTTTCGTTCACACGCAATTATAAAAAAATGACTCCTGGAACCATTCCTTCAAATTTAGGAAGATTGAATCTACAAACGATATACGGGAATTTAAAGATAGATCGTATGGTCTTTTTACCGGCAGTCAGCGAAGTAGTCCCGTTGATCCTCGGAGGTGTTAGTGCCGGAGGAAGGATTGTGTTTTCACTTACTTTTGTCGAGCCAATACAAAATAATAGCTCTTCCCGGAAGCAGGATATAATTCAGATACGAAACAGAGCGCTTGAGTACATTGGTTTCCCGGAAAAAGTGAGTGAGAAGGCAATTGAGTGATATATGCAAAAAGAGACATTTACACGGTCAAAACGAGCAAAGGCTAGTTTCCAGTATGTTCTTCCAATCATATGAAGATTGGGATATACCAAGAACAGCTTGATTATGTCGGACTGCGTGAAAAGTCGTCCACATTTCACAGATTGAGAAAAAACAAAAGTAAATAAATGCTGCCTGGCTAATATATCTTCCTTTAACAGGATTTGATACAATGAATCACGTTATCGTTGATCAGGATCGCTGCACAGGATGCGGCATTTGTGTAAAGATGTGCTCTTCAGGTGTTATCAGTTTGGCTGATGAGTCTAATCTACCTCAGGTGCAGGATGAAAACACTTCTCGCTGTCTCTATTGTGGGCACTGCGAGGCTTTCTGTCCATCTCAGGCTCTTATTCTGAATCTCAGCCCTGAGGAGAAAGTTCTTCTGCCTGCCAGTGCTGGTAATATCTCTCAGGAGGATATAGCTTTTTATCTAAAGAAACGCAGGTCTATTCGGCATTTCACCAGGGAGCCTGTGCCAAAGGAGAAAATCCTTGAAGTCCTCGATATTGCCCGTTATGCAGCATCCGGAGGCAACGGTCAGCCGGTTCAGTGGCTGGTAATCTATGATCCTGAAGAAGTAAAGAAAATTGCCAGGCTTACAATCGAATGGATGAAAACTCTTCTGAACACCGAGCACCCGATGAGTGGTTATGTCCCAATACTAATATCGGCGTGGGAACAGGGATACGATATCATTTGTCGTGGCGCTCCACACCTGCTTTTCGCCCATATTCCTGAAGATAATCAGATTGCATCCGTCGATGCTATAATCGCCCTCACCCATTTTGATCTCTCTGCCCCTGCATTCGGTATCGGCACATGCTGGGCTGGCTTTGTTGCTGCAGCTGCCATGTTCTACGAACCTCTTCAGAAAGAGCTCGGCCTTCCAGCAGGAAGGAAATCAGCTTATGCAATGATGTTTGGCAACCCGGAGTATAAAGTATATGGAATACCTCGCAGGAAGCCTCTTGAGGTTATGTGGAAGTAAGGTTGAAAGGTTTTGGAAAGTAAGGTTGAAAGGTTTTGGAAAGTAAGGTTGAAAGGTTTTGGAAAGTAAGGTTGAAAGGTTTCGGAAAGTAAGGTTGAAAGGTTTCGGAAAGTAAGGTTGAAAGGTTTTGAGGAAGCGATAAACACTATGATAAAAGTTGCCGTTCTCATAGGAAGCCTTTGAATGAACGGCAACCTAGTTTGCTGGATCACAGTTCAGACCAAAGCCTGACTCGATTGTCCCTTTCCGTACACAGGCACTAATCGGAATCAAGAGTGCCGGAATTAAGTATCTGTTCTATCAGCGTCCGTCAAACCTTATAATAAGTCCTGTTTTAGATTGACACTCAAATCCAGCCTTTTCATAAAATGGTATAACTTCTTTTCTTCCTGTAAGGAGCATAATTTTGTAACAGCCTTTTTCTCTGGCGATTTCCTGTGCCTTTTTTAAAAGTCTTGTTCCGATTCCCTTTTTTCTATAATCTGGATGCGTCACAACACTCTCGATAATGGCATAAGGACTTGCGCTTCTAGTCAGATTCTTGATAACAACCATTACGCAGGAGGATACCAGTTTTCCGTCTACGTCAACCACAAAATAGTGCTGATTCGGATCTTCCAATATTTCCTGCCATAGTTTTTTAAGCTCAGCGTCCTCCATAAGATCCGGATCATCCTTGTTCAGGTGTTTATAAAGATCCAGTAGTTCTCTCAGTTCATGTTTTTGAATATAGCGGATAATTTCACTCATAACCAGTCCCTTTTCCTCAAGTACTCAGGAGCCTGCGGAGTTTTATGCATCATGCCATAAGACTTGCCTGCGGAGTTTTATGCATCATGCCATAAGACTTGCCTGAAGGGTAGTACTCGGCACCGAGCTGAATTTTTCCTGCCGTTTTTTCGTCTGTCATGTGTTCAATAAACGCAAGCGCCAGATCAATGCCAGCAGAAATGCCTGCTGAGGTCCAGATATTTCCATCTTTTACAATTCGATCCTCCACTACCTCCACGTCGCCTAATTCTCGCAGCTTCTGGAGTGAAGCCCAGTGAGTAGTAGCCCGCTTGTTTGAGAGCAAGCCAGCCCTATGAAGAATGAACGTGCCGGTGCAGACCGACAGTACGGCTTTGCAATGTTCAGCCTGCTCGGCAACGAATTGAATCAGTGAGGGGTTTTCCACTTCTCTCTGTGTTCCTTCTCCGCCAGGTACAAGGAGAAAGTCCAGTTGAGGGCAATCCGCAAAAGTGAAGTGAGGATTTACGGACATTCCCTTATTACAGATCACAGGTCCGGGTTTTTCGGCAACCATAAAGCATTTCTCAGGTCCCTGGGCAAATTTGCTCCAGAGCGATATTATTTCCCACGGTCCTGCAAGGTCAAGTTCTTCGAGTCCCGGAAAAATCAAAAATCCGAAATTCATATCATAGGATTTGCAAATGTTTTTGTAAATATCTTTTGCTAGCATAACAGTGTCCAGTTATACAAGCTTCTACTCTGTGTTAAGAAGTGGATAAGAGATTATGAATATTGATTTGCTTTTATACATGCTTAGGCAACTGACTATTTCACTTCAACTTCGAATTTTATTTCATTTTTCATTATCGTTATCTTTACTAAAACTGGCTGGAATTACTTCGTTTAGCTTAATACTCAATATGCTATTGTATTATCTATCAATTATCTATCAA
>DUGT01000185.1:10440-16767 GCA_013331275.1 Methanosarcina sp.
TCAGTTATCTATCAGTTATCTATTTTATTATCTGTTGGCTTTTATACAGTTGAATCGCGAAATTATTTCAGGATGAAATAAAATTCCCTTTGATTTATCAATTCTTTTAAGAATTCCACTTGAGTATACTGGGAGATGCGTATACAGAACAGAATAGGGGAATTGATGAGGCGACCAGTAAGTATGTTGGGAATAATGGCTATTGGTACTATGTAGTTGATCATAACCATAACCTGAAATAGATAATTTCTAGTAAATTGTGGAGATATCGCCGATTCTTACTGGAAATAAAGAACTGTCTTGAGATGTAGAGTTATATAACATCCTCATAGTCCTTGTTTTTAAACTTTTAAGGATTGACAATAATAATAAATGAATTTATAGTGTCATCATCTTTTAGATAAAAAGATAAAGAATTATAAAGCTTTAAATTTCCATTGCGCTTTTTATTACATCTCTTGAAAATAAGTATGCTTATAAGTTAATTTCTCCTGTCATTTTTCACTACGAGTACTCCCAGATAAAAATTAAAAAAAACAGGAGGATTATATGAAAAATAATAAAAAGTCTGTATGGAAAATAACAGTATCTGTTTTCACCGTGTTAATGATACTGGTTTTATTGTCGGAAGGAGCCTCTGCAAAATGTACTGTAACTATGACTCCTCTCGGTGCAGGAACTCCACCAGCGACAGCCAGAATATCCGGTGGAAATAATTATATTGATTATACGGCGGTAGCCGCTTCGAGTACTGATCCTCGACTAGTACAGTTTAAGGACCTGTCTAAAGGTAAAGAGACATATATCAGATGGGACTTTGGAGATGGAACCTCTCTACAAGGAACAAAAATAACTTCATCACTAAAAAATCCTACACACACGTTTCCAAAGACTGGTTTTTATATTAGTTGCATGACTATCAGGTGTGATGGTTATAATGGATTGTTGTGGGTTCACAAAAGTGTTGTTGTTAAATAAAGTTGAAAAAATTAATATTTACTTGCCATTTCGAGCTTTTATAAATGGTGCTTTTATATTGAGCTGATACCAAAACTTAAAATTACTTATCTGAATCCTGGATTCCTGGTAATCAATAAAGTTTCAGATTATGAAAATAATTTATGAAAACACATTTTAAAAACATATTTATTTTCAAATAAATTGGTTTTGGGAGAGCTCAATAATGAATTTTTGGTTTTATTCAAAATTTTAGCCTCCAATGCTACGCACTAATCTTTAAGCATCTAATAGCCGACACTGTAAAGAACTTGAAATATTTTCCAAAACATATCTCAGAATATATACTACTTTATTTATATTGTAAAAATTAATATTTTTTCTAAGCTTTTCCTACAATATTAAATAATTTCAGTTTACAAAAACATCTGTGTTCAGGCGAATAATATGAAATGAGAACAATTTTTTCAGCGTACCAGTCTACAAATAAGATAATTATGAAACTTATAAGTTAAAGTCGTCTTCTATTATCAGGTTTATATTGTTTTTAAATGCTAGTAAAGCAGTTTTCAGGTTTTTTGTCCCGAACTTCAGTGCAATAACTGTAGCTAATTTGCGTTCCTTACTCAAAAACGCAATCATTTGTCATACTGAATATTTAATCATGGTAACCCCAACCATATAATCTCAACCATATAATCTCATCATATAACCTCCCCCATATAATCTCATTATATAATGCTGGACTACTTGTCGATTAAAAACATTGAAAATTTTGTAGGTTTTGTCGGAATACAATTTATAGGAAAAGAGATATGTAGTTAAACGTATCAGACTATTTGAAAAAAGGTTTCACATCTTTTTAAAAAGTTTGATAATTAAAAAAAAGAATTTAACTCCAAAAATGTTAGTTTTAGGTCTATTTGACTAAATAGAGAAAATTTTACCCTATTTCAGAGTGTTTTATTAAGTTTGTTAAGTCATTGAGGGTGAAAAGAATGACAAAAAGACAATTCGCAATCGCTTGTACATTCTTACTCATAATAGCCCATATTTTCAGACGATGGAAACATATGCAAAAATCTCTTATTTGGAAAGGATTTCTAAGTGAATCCATGTGGGTAGAGGGTTATAGAGATCTATCGCTTTTTAGGAAATTGGTTTTTTGGGTGAATTATCCTTTCTCTTATGCTAGATTTTTATGGGATGTTGCATGGGATCGTATTGACAGATTGTGTTTTATGTATTTGAGAGCAAGATCTACTAAATAGGGTTGAATTCCGAAGGTCCCATGAAAACTGCAATTGAGCCTGCGTTTTGAAGAAAAAGGAATCGAAAAAGACTATATTGAAAAAGATTATGTTGTATAACATGTTTTAAATTTTATATTCAGTCAATTTCTCTTCTCTTTTTCTTATTTTAGTGGCTGCAAACATACTAATCAGCTAAAACTAATTTACTTTAAAGGTTCTTAGAAACTTGGGAAAACTGAAAATATTAAATTTTCTCGTAAGTAATACTAACAATCAGTTGATTTTCTTCCTGCTACGATAACCTTATTGACACAGGACAAAAATAAGAAAGAAGAATTATCTTCTTTTAACCCCCAAAATCCTTTGAAAGCATCCTTTTCTTCGTAGCAGCTTTTTTCTTTTTTCCAGGAGCTTTTAAAGGTGGTAAATTCTTCAGCCTACACCTTGCAATTTGTTTCAGCTATCTTTGCCTTCTTAGCAGTTTCAGCTATCTTTTGTGCCTTAGTTGCTTTGTTTTTCGGACTATTCATGGCTTAAAAAATAATCATTGTACCTACACTCTTCTTAAAAAACTGACTGTCCCTAGCACTGTTGCAAGTGCCCAGAAAGAACTTATGAAAGGAATACTTTTTGATTCCGAAGTAGAATTGGAACTTCCTTCTTGTTTGTTTACCTTTTTTATATTATCCAATATTTCAGTGTCGTCTGTATTATTAACTGTTTGATTAATTGAGCTAAGCAATTCGTCCTTACTGACAGTTTCATCAAATCTTGTAGCTTTTCCATCATTAGCTAGTGTAAACTTGCCCTGTAAACATCCTGTAACTATGAAGTGATCAGGGCCAATATTCTTCGTACTGGGATTATCATCTTTCATCAAATAGAGCAAAATCTTTTCACCAGGCTTGAATGTCGGTTCGTCATCAACTATCAAGACATCATTTCCGACTGTTCCACCCTCCACTCTTACTCTAACCTCTTTAGATGATAATGGGTTTTTAACATATTCATCTACGTTTATGATAATGTCGGTATAGATAGTGTTATCCAGGCTGAATTTAACATCTGAACTAGATTTTTTTCCGTCGACAGTGTTCCATTTGCTTGGGAGTATCTCCTTAACTGTGCCTATGACAATAGTATCTGAACGATTACTTAATTCCGTGTGGTTGAACCCTACGAGAGATCCACTGATTTCAGTATATAAAGGCTGTTTATTATTTACAAGTTTGATATCGCCTTCTGAGGAATTATTCGTTAGTTTGGTACTATCATTTGAAGAGTCAGATATAGCTAAAGCGTTTAATGTCAGCAAAGAAAGAAACCCAAACAGAACAATCCCGAGTTTTAGGATGTTTTCCATATTCGTGCCTCGCGAACGGAGTTAAATTAGATTTAACTTAACAATATCTGAGTTGTAAAACTAACTTTTTAACCGACCCTTTATAAATCTTTGCAGGCTTTTCAAACTACTCTCTCAAATTAACTTTTTTCATACTTGCTTGGGCCATAATTATTTCCGATCTTTTATTGTTTTATACTTTAGTCAGAAAATTTATAAAGAGTTAAAATAAAGTAGTTTATGAAGCTCAGGTGAACCTAAAAACTTAACTTGAACTTCTGAAACTATGATGTATCTGAAAGTGTGATGTATCTGAAAGTGTGATGTATCTGAAAGTGTAATTTGTCTAGCAACTAAAGCTCTCAGTTTTTGCGGTTGTTGACACGAGCAAAATCAAAAAATATCCTTTTTATTATTCTTTCTAACTCATATATTACTTTAGAAGCTATTTAATATTCCTGGACATGGAGAGTTCTATTATGAATTTTAAAGTAAAGCAAATAGGTGCTGAATCCGAAAAAGTCGATATTGATAGGTTTATCGATACATTTTTGAAATTGTTCAATGATGAACAAAACCTACTATTTCTCTCGTTTACAAATATACCTTTTACCAGAGAAATTCTTCAAAACTGGCTGATCGAAGCTAGACAATCGGGGGTTGAGTATTATGTAGCTTGCGAACAGGCTGATAACATTGTGGGAATAACAAGTGTTAGATTTAGTCCCGTTGAATCATTTGAAATTTTAGCTCTTGTTGTTGATAACAGATACAGAAATTTGGGTATCGGTTGTCTGCTTCTAGATACAGCAATAAACGAAGCAACAGAAAAAGGTTTTAAGTCTATTGAAGTCGCTGTTTTTGCGGATAATAAAAATATGCTATCTATAGTAATTAAAAACTACTTTAAGCCAGTTAAAATTGAATATAGAAAAAGATACGATGGAGAAGATATCGTTTACTTTAAAAAATATTTAAAGTAAATGGCAGTTACAAAGCTAAGGTGTTTACAGAGTAAACATGATCGAAAATATTTCTTTTTACATACTTTCGATAACAAAACAGGTATGCAAATGACCTAAGATAGAGTTTTAAAATTGTAAGTATTGAGTAGTTTTGTAAGTATTATGGTAAGCGTAGTCTCATAAGTTTTCTCTTTGGATCATCAAACTTGTTTATTTTTAAAATAGTGTAGTCTGCCTGTGTCTTTTTTCCTTGTTTAAGTGCTTTTCCTTCTGGGAGCAATTTATAATGCCTATAAGTCTATCAATAAAACCTATTTGTTCTTTTCTTATTTTTTTCTTAGCGAGCTCAATATCAAACCAGCCTGCTCTATCGACTTCGGGATACTCCTGTATTTTCCCGGAGTTTTTTGGCCACTCAAGAATAAATGTATTACTTATGACATTTGTTATATCCAAATCTTTCTCAAGGGCCCATACATGCACTATTTTGTTTCTGGATTGATTTAATTCCCCCAGATCAATAAACTTGCCGTCAACTTCAAGACCTGTTTCTTCTCTGAGTTCTCTTTTTGCCGTGTCCAGAGGGTTTTCATTCTTTTCGGGTAGCCCTTTAGGTATTGACCATACTCCATAGTCTTTTTTTGACCAGATTGGCCCACCTGGATGAACCAGCATTACTTCTAGCCTTTCATTCCTGGACCTGAATAAAAGAATGCCATTACTATAAACACTCACTTTTTTACTTCCTTCCAATGCTTTGCTCTTCAGGTTTCATAATAAACTCATTTCGTAATTATAGGAACCATTCCCATAACTTTTCTATTGTCAGTTAAACTAAACTTGCCCTCTAAGTGTCCCATAACTTTTAAATGCTGAGAACCAACTTTTTTAGTGCCAGGACTATTATTAAAGGGGATGATCATGTTCGATTCTGTCGACTTCTGCAACTGCTTCTATTTTAGAAAGGTCCTTTATTGTACTGTTCCCTCTTATTATGACATCTGGGCCTTCTTGAATATCCGTGATTATCAGTCCATTTGCCTCAAGTTCAAGTGTCACTTTTTCAAGGAGTGAATCTTTTTCTAGAAACATTCTGATCTCAATATGGTCATCAGGTGCAATCTTTAATTTGTCCATTATTATAGGTTCCAACTCAGCAGAAAATTTCGATGCCATCAGTAATTCCCCCATATTCGGATTAGTTTTTTCACATAAATAACTGGCTATCTTGCCTAAGGGCTTATCCGAAAAATCTGACAGCATCCTTAAAGTTAAGTAGTTCATAACCGAAATTTGATGGAATATATTAATTGATAAAGTATTTTTCTACAAAAAGCGTATAGTATTGACATAAAATTTTCCAGAACAATGAAAATAGCAAAAAGCAGATGCATCCTAAAGACGCACTGCACATACACACTCATATACACACTATCAATATTCATTTTGTATACGCGGCTGCCATCGGCCTGAAATCCTCGTGAAACGGGCTTATGATAACGACATGAGCAGGCGGATGAATTGTGCGTAGATTGCGAATCATTACACGAGCTGGAGTTTCCAAACCAACAACTACAGCGCGACTACATGGCTTTTTCAGCTTTCCGCCCATCACACGAATCAACACCTTATCAGCGTATTCTGGCGTTACTACTTTAGGAAGAGTTGAAAACTGAGCGTCTCCATACTCCTTCAAGTCGTTCAACGTGATAAGAATTTTTTCTTCGTTTTCGCCCCGGATCAAGGCAAACGAATTGGTTTTTTCTATCATTTTTTCTTAAACCCCCACTTACTTACTTACTTACTTACT
>DUGT01000185.1:16902-34577 GCA_013331275.1 Methanosarcina sp.
CTTACTTACTTACTTACTTACTTTTTCTTTTTTCGGTACACTGCTCTACAGTTACCAATTAACAATAGTGTACACTTACTTAAGAAGTTTGTTGATTACACTAAGAAAATAAAAAGAGTCATATGTTATATTGATAGACTATTAAACATCATGAAAATTCTATTCAACTAAACTGTATGATTTTATAGAAAAAATTAAATAGTCATGAAAAAAGAAGGGTTATTAATACTCATTTTTGTTATAAATCAACAACAGAATTAAATATCCCAAAAGACGTTGTTATATCAAACTATTTATAATTATATCGAAATAATCTCTCAACTCTTCATGCTTCCTCATGGCTGTATGGTATGAAATCTATAAATATGCCAATACTAATTGGTTCTTCACTGTTGTTTTCGGGTTTGTTGCTGTCTTCTGAAGGATCGGACAGTGCAAAAGTATTTAATGTCAGCAAAGAAAGAGCTCCAACTAAAAAATTACATGTTCTATAGTATTTCTCATGGTTTTGCCTTTGTATATGGAGTTAAAACAGAGTTTTACTAAAACATTGCAAATACATTAAAACTTTTTAAATAAATAATTCTAAGTTCGCTTACTTAAAAGTCTTGCACATCTCCTTCAAGCGATCAACTTCAGACTGACCTGTAAAGCCAAGAATATAAAGATCTACCTAGAGGTTATTTAATGGCTGTTCCTTTAAAAAAGGTGTAACAAAACGTGCCTTCTTTTCCTGCCGTCCGGTAGAGGTCACTAATGCCTTTATTCCATGTTTTTTCATCAATCATCTTTAGTTCCAGCGCCTGCTTTCTGACACCCTCGACCATCGCAGTGAAAGTGTTTTTTGTGAATCCTTCTGCCATATCAGGTTTACTGGAATCAACATATACCATTCTGGGGGAGACGCTCATATTTTTAAAACCAGCTTGATTCAGTAGTGGATAAATTTCTCTACCTATGAGGGAATTACCTCCTAAAAATTTCTGGATATCGATCAGGCACTTTATTGCTTGCAGGGCTTCATCGCTCCTGGGGTAAAAATAACTTGAACCATGATCTCCCTCTATGACAGTTATTGTACCCTCTTTTTTGAGTACCCTCTTCACCGATATTAAAGCATCGAGAGGATTTTTAAGGTGCTCAAGTACAAAGCATATGAAAATATGGTCAAAAGTTTCGTCTTCATAAGGTAGGGCGAAGATATTAGCTACCTGAAAATCAACATTCTTCACCCCTTCCTTTTTAGCCAGCAGTCTTGCTTTTTTAACTGATTCAACTGAAATATCAATTGATGTGATGCTAGCTTCGGGGCTGTTTCTGCTCAATATTACCGTTTGTGCACCTACTCCGCAACCTGCTTCAAGCACTCTGCTTCCTGGTGGATATATGGTATCCTGGTGTAATAATACAGTGAGTGTATTTGCCTGATCATAGAGTCGAGAATTTTCTCTGTTAGTATATCCATGTACGTAATCCATTTTATCTACCTAATTTAACAGCAGTTTCCTTTTTGTTACTATTCTGTCCTTTAATGTACTTATATGTACAAAGATCTATTGATAGATAAGTATTTTTATAATTGTTCTATTTCTCTAAATATTTTGATTTTAACCAAATATCAAAGCATATTAAAACATTATTTCCAAATTTGAAAATATATATCATTTTTGCACTACTTATTTTCAAAACGGAAACAGGATACAGAATCAAAAGGAGGAAAAAATAGAGCAAACAAATCTATGGATGTATTTCCTTATTTTATCTATTAATTAACTTAACATTCATATTTTAAGGCTACTCTTTAAATATTCAGTGTAAGATTATGACTTAACTGTTAAAGTCTGTTTTTGGGGGTGACACAATGGTTAAAAATATTGAATCCAGAACTTTTCAAATTTTCCTTTTTTTAGTTCTGTTTTTACAGGTATCAGATGTGGCAGCTGTAGAAGAACCTACGGAACAATGGAACAGATCTTTTGGTGGAAATGGTGAAGATAGTGCCTGGTGTGTTCAGCAGACTTCAGACGGTGGGTATATAGTGGCGGGTTCAACAGCTTCATACGGTAAAGGTACAGAAGGTTATCCAGATGCCTGGCTTATAAAGGTTGATAAAAATGGGAATATGCAGTGGAATAAAACTTATGGGGGAACTTATTTTGATGAAGGATACTTCACCCGACAAACCTCAGATGGGAGTTATGCGTTATCAGGTTACACATTTCCTTCTGGTTATGCTGAACCCTGGTTGATCAAAACTGACAAGAAAGGAAATGAGATTTGGAATAAAGTGTCTGATAATATTACTCACTGGGATTACCTTCAGTATATGGTTGAACGCACCTTTGATGGAGGATATATAGTTGGGGATACAATTCAGCATGAAATTGAATACCAGTACGATTTACTTCTGGTTGATAATGATATCAGATTAACTAAATATGATCTAAATGGTAACCAGCAGTGGAATATCACTTTTGGTCAAAAGAATAGTTCTGAAACCCTAGACCCGCTTTTAACTTCTGTTAAGCAGGCATCAGATGGTGGATATGTAATTGCCAGCTCAATTAATCTCAATAAGACAAATACAAACTCCGATATATGGCTTATCAAAACTAACGAGTATGGTCAAGAGCAGTGGAATAAAACCTTTGGTGGACCGCTGGATGATTCTGCTTTTTCTTTGTCCGTGACTTCTGATAATAGTTACGTACTAGCTGGGAAGTATACCGAATCCTGTTCCTTTGATACTGAAGGTGCTGCTTTCATACTTAAGACAGATAGTGAAGGTAACCAGGAGTGGATAAAAATATTTTCAAACTGCACGCTATATTCCATTCAACAGACTTCAGATAGTGGATATGTAGCTGCAGGCGTTAAAAATGGAAACGCGTGGTTAGTTAAATTGGAAAGTGATACAGAGACTGGACGTGAAGGTGGAAAAAACACTAAACCTGATAATTGGGAAGGTACTGAATCTGAGAACTGTGAAGATACTGAACCTGAAAATAGAGATGATATTGAATCTGGTAATACATCAGACGGTTTCTCTGCCCAGATAAGGCACTACATTTGTGATATCTTCAGGGGAGTTTTCCAGTGGGGCTACTATACTTAAACGGGAACTTTTCTTGAGAAGATTACATTCATGCTTCTGGTGTAGTGTTGCAAGCTTCAAATCTTTTACAATCCCTGGGGCACTCTGCCTGTTCTCCTTTTTGAGTTATTCCAAATAAATTTCGGATTATTTCGATCCATCGAGAGCGGACTTCTTTCCAATCAACACCAAGAAGGATAAGAACTCGCATTCCGTTAAACAGTGACACAAGAGCAACTGCAAGGGTACGCGGATCGATCTCGGACGGAATAAGGCCTTTCTGCTGTTGTTCTTCAATTTCATGAGTTGGCTGGTCAAGACCATGCTTCATGCCTTCAATTGATCTTTTTCCGACCTCAGGTTTGTGTACTGTCATCCCTAGAATCTCGAAATATAACGCATGTATTTTAATATCAGGTGACATTATCTGATCGAAGATTTCTATCCAGGCATCAACCGGACAGACGTTAGGATTACAGTCTGCTTTTATATTACGGTATTGTGTCTGCAGATAATTTGCACTTTCTATGACGAGTTCATCCTTATTTTTAAAGTATCGGTAGAGAGCAGGTTTGCTGACATTAAGTCGACTAGCGATATCTTCCATTGTAGCGTTGCAGTATCCTTTCTCATACATTACCTCCAGTCCTGCTTCAACAATTCTCTTTTTTGCTTCTTCTCTGTATTCTGGAAGCATCTTTGACAAACAATCACCCTTTCACGTTTTGGTGTCAATTTATATATAATTTACCAATAAAACACTAAAGTTACTTATCAGTAACTTTAATTACTATAAGGTATTATCTCTATTGTAAATCCCTGTCAACTATGAAGGAAAAAATTAGAAATTGGATAAAGTCGGGATAACCAGAATTAGAAACAAGAAAAGCATAAACATATGTAAGAGGCTGGAGTTTCATGGAAAAACCGGACAATACGGAAAACAGAATTCTTGAGGCTAGCGGAAAGAAAAAAGGGTCAAGCATTACAGCCGAGAACGTAGCATTCGTCAGAGCTCTTGAATCGCTCAAGCCAGAGGGCGAACGCATCTGTTATGATCCATTAGCCGTCCGCTTTCTTAGTCAGCAATATTTGATGTTTTTGGAAATGGCAGTTCGTGATCCCTCTAAAACTCCATTCCCTGGAGTACACAACTCACTTTCAGCAAGAGTCAGATACTTTGATGACTTTGTAAAAAGGTCTATTGATGAAGGGCTTGAACAGCTTGTCATTCTAGGTGCAGGGTACGATACTCGGGCATACAGAATTGAGGGAATCAGGGGTAAGGTTAGGGTTTTTGAGGTTGACCATCCTGAGACTCAAAGCATAAAAACCGAAAAAATCAAAGATATCTTCGGCTCACTCCCTAATCATGTAGAATATGTTTCGGTTGATTTTGAGAGCGAAAATTTCGGTCATCGACTGTTAGAACATGGATACGAAAGGTCGCAGAAGACCGTTTTTATCATGGAAGGACTCCTCTACTACGTTCAGCCAAAAGCTGTAGATGAGATGCTGTGTTTTATTGCAAAAAATTCGGGTTTCGGGAGTGCAATTATCTTTGATTATGTCTATGAATCCAGTATTGATAGAACAAATGGAATATGTGGCGTGAAGTGTACGGCATGTGACCAGATTGCAATAATGGATGCTAAAAAAGACATGGCACAGCAGGGTGAGCCTTATAAGTTCGGCGTCAAGGACGGAATGTTGGAAACATTTATTGTTCAGCGTGGTTTTTCTCAGGTTTGCAATGTTACCAGTGATGATTATAAAAAAGCTTATTTCCAGGGAATCAATGAAGGCCGCCCAGTATGCTGCCTGTCATATTTCGCTAGTGCAATAGTGGAATAAAATCAGCTATCGCCAAAAAATAGTAGACAGTAGAAAATGAGACTTTTAAGAGATCTATTATGAAAAATAATATTGACGCAAAGAACGATTCGATGATTGTATTCACGGGTGGGCAGATACTTACTATGGACTCCGAGCAAAAATACGTGGAAGCCGTAGTTATCAAGGAAGGTCATATTGTAGCCGTTGGTGATAGAAGTCTCCTTAAAGCTTATCCTGATGCGGAAATTCACGACCTGAAAGATCGGGTTCTACTTCCTGCTTTCATTGACTCTCACAACCATCTGTCTTCATTCGGTTGTTTTTTCCCTACCTGGGCGAACCTGATAGGCTTAACTGAAAAGGAATCCGTACTGGAGAAAATTCGAATGCAGGCCCGAAGAAAATTGGGAAAAGGATGGATTGTCGGCTTCGGCTGGCTCGATGCCAAGATTGGCGGGTTCGACCTGACGAAAAACGATCTGGATGAGATTAGCTCCGACAGGCCGATTCTTCTTATCCAGGCTACCTTCCATCAGAGTGTAGTAAATAGCCGGGCGCTGGAACTTGTGGGCATCACCCGATCAACTCCGGACCCCCGCTGCGGAACTATTCTCCGGGAAAGTGACGGAATGCCAACAGGCGTGCTTGTGGAGTATGCTCAGGTTCCTGCGTTCAAACTGGTTATGGAAACGGACACGGGAAAACTTGCAGATCTCATCGAGGCATGTGCTAAAGAGCTTCTCAAATTCGGTATCACTGCTATTCATGACCCAGGCGTCACACCGGCTGCTGAGGCGGCATATAATAAGCTCCACGATGAAGAACGGCTTCCGGTCTCGGTGCTTATGATGCCGCATGGAGAGACCGTTCTGGACAATCAGCTGAGTTATCGGCTTCATGGACCGGTTACCGGAGTGGGTGACGAAAGGCTGCGTGTGGGTCCTGTCAAATTATTCGCTGACGGTGCAACAGCAGAAACAGTAGCTTTTTCTCTTAAAATCGGAGGGCAGACTATAAACAGCGGTAGCTACCGGGATGATTTTGAGGAAGTACTATTTGCAGCGACAGAAAAGGGATTCCGGGTATGTGTCCATTCTTTCGGTAATGCAACAACCGATGCGGTGCTTACGGCATTCGAAAATGCTGCTATTCGAGCTCCAGCGGGATTTGAAATGCGCCCACGCCTGGAACATGTAACCCTCATAACTACATCTCAGATCAAACGCCTTGCTGCCATGGGCGGATGTGCATGCATCCAGCCCCAGTTTCTGTCCAGGGCGCAAAATACAAAGCAAGTTGTGTTAGATGATGGAAAGTGGTATGCCTACGGTGACCTTGTGAAGGGAGGAGTAACTGTGGCCTCCAGCAGTGACGATCCTGGAGGATTTATGGATGCTCGTGACCCGATTCAGGGTTCTGTGATGGGATCAACTATGAGCGATGGAGCAGGTAATGTTATCTTTCCGGACCAAGTGCTTCCCTTTGAGCAGTGGCTCTGGATGTATACCGCAGGGGGCGCTTATGCCGGTGGACAGGAAAAAGAGCGTGGTATGCTAAAAAAAGGTATGGTCGCGGATCTTGTAGTCCTTGAAGGTAATCTTGACCCTAAAAACCCTCCTGTTGTTACTGAAACCTGGGTAGCAGGAAAGCAGGTATATGGCCATAGTGTCTAACTAGGAATTTGAAGTTTTGAAAATGACGAATATGAGTGAAAATGCAAAAAATTGAAAAAACAGGGATACGTGTTATTTTGGAGAATAAGTTTTTTGTTCCAGAATATTTTTGAAGAGGCTTTTAAAAAATGAAAATCAAACTTTTATAATTAAAGCGTGAATATGACTCAGTACCAAAATCCAGTGATGGACGTGAAACTCAAAATCATTGGATTTTGTAACTGGTCACAATCTTTGTAATACGACTTCGGGTTTGAAGTCTTTATATATCGAATATTGATTTTGATGAAAACCGGATTCTTCTTGCTAATTCAGGTCTTCAATCAAGAAATGTAAAAATCACTGGATTTTGGAACAGGTCGTGAATATCAGATTAGTATGATCAAAGTTAAACAGAGTCGTGAATATCAGATTGTATGATCAAAGTTAATAATTATGATTAGTCCCAATTTTTCTAATTCCCAAAATAGGTACGATACCTTTATGTCAATTTGCTTTGCAAAAAGATAATTTTACTATACAAAAATAGCTACGTTATTTTATTTCTTTCTTGTTTTCTATTGCTAAAGCACCCTTTAATTATAATTTCTTAACTAATCTCTCTATTTTATATTAATCTTTAAGTGAATAAAGCATATATAGTAATACACACAATAAATAATGTGTTATCTATGATCGAAGTTAAACTGTCTGGTGGGTGATATAATAGAAACAGAACTTATGAGGATAGGGGTTTCTCTTCCCGATAATCTTTTGAGTAAATTCGATGAAATCATTGAGAAAAGAGGTTATCCTTCCCGCTCGGAAGGCATGAGAGATGCTATCAAAAGTTATATTTTCCATTATGAATGGATAAATGACGTAAAAGGCGATCGTATAGGAACAATTGCAGTTATCTATGACAATACAAAAAAAGGACTTTCAAATATTTTAACAAACACTCAGCACAATTATTCACACCTGATAAGATCCTCAGTGCGTGTTTACCTTGATCGTGAAAATTGTTTTGAACTAATTTTTCTCAATGGAAAAGGTGAAGATATTGCAGAACTTGCTGAATCCATAATAGCGTTAAAAGGAGTTAAATTCTCAAAACTTACAACTATATCATTAAGTAAATAATACACTCATAAGTGTACCCTTACAAGCAGTATAGTTTTAAGAAACTCTACCCTTGATAAACTTTAAACTACTGACACATGGGTAAAATGAGAAATTTTGAACTATAACTTGAACGCGAAAACACCTAAAATTCCCCACCTGCTGCACACACAGGTGAAGAATTCAGGAGTTATGCGTTCAACTCACAAATTTAGGAGGCTTTTTTGTTTTTGTCTGTTCGCTTAGACATAGATGAATATGATGAACTTATATTTAACATTTTTCTTTATTTTCATATCATTTGATGTTATTATATTACAAAATTGTATTACGAGATTTTGGTTAACGTTCAGGAATAAATACCTTAACTTTTACCGTAATTAGAAATATGAAGTCAATAAGAAAGAAATAACTAGTACAAGGCCTGGTGTTTTAAAAATAAAGGATACTACAGTTCACCTGTACTAGGTTAACTAATTTTGCGTGAAGCTTCGAATAAAAGATATCGTAAATCACCTGTATTCAGTTAACTAATTTTACTTACAGCTTAAACACGAGGTACGGCAATTATTTCTGCACTATTTGTAAATATTCAAAAATGGGGTTTTTAAGGCAATTTTTCTATTTTATTTCTCCAATTTCAATCAGACTGATATATCTAAGTTTTTTTGCTCTTTCTCCATCTTTTCAAAGAACAAGTAATAAAGTACGGTTGCAACTACATATAAAGCACAGGTAAGAAGGAAAGGAAGACTATAGTAATTGTGAGCCATCATCAAACCACCTGCATAGGTGCTCAGTCCGACACATGTATAGCAGCTCATCCATATCAAACTGTTTACAGTTGCCCTCTGATCTTCACTGACCACCTCCATGTTGAAACTGCTCAATATAGGGTTTGACATGTTCATTATAGCTGACCTCATGATGTATCCGAAGGCAGCTATTGTAAGTACGGATGTAGATGTGAAGAGCATAAGAAATGGGATTGAGGAAAGCTGAACCAGGGCTACAACTTTCACTTTCCCTAACCATTCAGTAAGTATAGGAACAAATAATAAGGTAAACATCATGACCACCTGGGAAAGGGAAAAGATGAAACCTATCTGCCTGGAGCTTGCTCCAAGAACAATATCAAGATAAACATTAAAATAAGGAAGAGCCAGCCCCCATCCCATACCTATAAGTCCGTTTACCAGAATCAGTTTTCGGATCGTTTCTGACCTTAAAGTCGAAACAAGGGTAGAAAACAGAGCTGGCCTTCCTGACAGAGTGGGTTTCTTGTTCTTTATGAATATCAGGGGTAGCAGGGAAATCAATACAGCAGTTAAAGATGCATATAATGAGAGCTGGTAAGTTTCTGATCCCATGGGGTCGATCTTTAGTGAGCTGGTGAAGATCTGCGGTAGAGTACCACCTGCAAAGTTTCCTATCATGATGCCTATGGTGTATAACAGATAGTACATCGAAAACAGGTGCATTCTTTCATAAGTTGTGGAATTTTCAACCATGAATGTAGATGCTGTAACAATTTTTAGAGATGAGGATACCCCATAGAGAATGCTAAATAAAGTCAGCAGGAATGGTGAGGTGGTGGTGTACAGGACTGCGAAGGAAAATAGAAGAAGAAGGCAGGACAATAACAATGTGTTCTTTCGGCCTGCTCTATCGCAAAACATGGCCGAAGGAATTGCAAACAGGCCGGTAGATATGGAAACGAGTGAGAGCATGAGTCCCAGGAAGTCCTCCCTGAACCCGAGCCTTAAGATATATAGATTGAAGATTACCTCGTAGATTCCCAGGCTCAAAGAGATAAGGAAAATGTAAGCTAAGAATAGATACGCATTTAGACTGAAGCTGTTTAGTCTTGCTCTGTATCCGGCAACTGCACTGATTGTCGTGTTTAAAACAAATCTGCTGTTAAGTGATGAGTATTTTTTCATGGTAACTGCTCTGAAGAAATATACAGTTTCAGTCGACGTTTTTCATTTCTTTAGGGTCAAGCAGGTCTCTTAATTCGTCTCCAAGGTAGTTGAACACCAGGACCGTAAGCATGATAGAAAGTCCTGGAAAGATCATTATGTGGGGGCAGACCGGGTGTATGTTTTTCCTTCATTCAGCATGGAACCTCATTCCGGAGTAGACGGTTGCACCCCAAAGCCCAGGAAACTGAGGCCTGCTGCTGACAGCATAACGTATCCCATTCCATTCCCGTTACCGGTTTTTCACATGCAAGTCTTTTCCATCGTTTATCTTTTTAAGAAATATTTTATAGCATAAAGTACAGGTTTAATAGAATTAATTATTAATAATTTCTTTATTATTATGTCGAAAAGCTACATAAGACATAACTATTATAAAACTTTCGAAACCATCATGTAAGTAAAAATAACAAAATATTAGAGTGTTTTCATACTCAACTTTCGAGTATATGGAAACACTGTCTGGAGAAGTTCAGACTAAAAAAGAAAGAAGTTGTTCCGATATGAAAATCGATGTTAATATCTACCTGAGTAACAGAAAACCCTAATTATCAGTTTTAACTGTCAACGAAGCATAAAACGCATTTTTCGCAGTAAAATTTCTGGATTTTATACTTTCTATTTTATACTTTCTATTATACATTTCCTTTTTATAAAGTCTTATCTTTGACCTTGATGACTTTCTCTCCTAACTCTTAATCCACAAAATTATCTTGGTCATTATGGCCTTATTGCTGGTATATTTAACGAACTTGAAATCTCAGATTTGATTGACATTCTTCCCAAGAAAAATGGCCATAACTTTTCTTATTCTACCGTTCAGGCAATGTGCATTAACGGTTTAGGGTTTACTGAACGTTGTCTTTACCTATTTCCCGCTTTTTTTGTAAACTTACCTACTGAAAGGTTATTGGGCGAAGGTGTTCTTCCATAACACCCTAAAGATGATGTTTTTAGGAGAACCCTGGACAAAATCCAGTAATACGGAACAATTGAACTTTTCAACCATATATCTCTGCAAGCTATGAAACACGTTCCTATTAATCCAATTTTTTGCTATTCTGATACTACAAATTTCAGTGTTTGTGGTGACGATAATAACGATGATAACGGAAAAACTATCAACATTACTTATGGTCATCCTAAAGACAATTATGTGTGAGATAAATAGTGCGGAAAGTAGGGTAATGCTAAGTAGTGACAAAAGGAAAAAGAGATACAGGGCAAGAAAGCAGGTTGTGGAAAGGACACGTTCATGGCTAGAAGATTCGATGACTTAAAAAAAGCTGGAAAAAATCGATCGAAAACTAGCACAAAAATGAACGTATAATCGAAGAATTTGATTAATCAGTTGAGATTGATTTTGAAATCGATACACTAGTTCATAGCATCGGTCTGCCAATATAGATTCACATAGCTATTGACAAACTTAGAAGTGTCAAAACTCTTTATTTCAGAGTTCTCCGCGAATTCCTTCATTGACAAAATGGCTTTGTTTAGTTCATTTTCTATCATTTCTGATACCGGTGATAGTTTCTCTTTCAGATTTTCTGCGCTTACCTTCTCGAAATCGCTGAACTTGATAAGCTTTTTTTCAAGAGCTAATGAAATTACTGGACAGCTATAATCTCTTTCGGTTATTTCTCTTGTCCATGTATTAATCGTATTACTCAGCATTGCTACGATGTCCGCCAATTTGAAAAGGACTATCGCTTTTCCAAGCTCAGAGGTGTCAAAATTTTTGGAGGACATCAGATCGAGCAAGGAATGAATCTCGACCATTGTGGAAGCAGCCCTGCTACGTACAACATGAGAAAAAGGGTATACAATTTTATTCTTGTTCAAAAGATAGGAAAACTCCATTGATTCAGCAACATTACGCATTGTTAGGAGAAATTCATCTCTGAAATCGCAGTATCTTGGTAGCAATGTTATTTGATTTCGAACTAAGTCTGAATAAATCTCAAGAGTAGTTTTCACATATATATTTTTTCAGAGACATCATAAGAGTGTTCCAGAAAATTTCTTGTTCTTCGGGATGAACTAGACTCTTACTGGCTTCCAGATCGACTTTACTGAATTCCTCTGGTGTATAGCCAGTAATTTCCTCAATAGCCCCATACCATTCAATTTTGCCTGTCTTCGGATCACCATCAAAAATTAGTTGTCCCGTTTGATCCGCTATAGAAAAAAATCTTTCCGCAATTTTCTCCAAATTTTCTTTGTAGAAATCTCCCTCCATGATTATTCTCCCTTACTGCGGATAATAACTTATATTTTCACAATACAAAGAAATAATTTTCATATTTAATATTGAACTTCATTATTAAATTAACTTTATCTCATAAAAAATTTACGATCTGTAATAATAATTAAACTTTTAAAAAAGTAGTATAATACAAAAAATATTATTATTACCTTGAAAGCGTGGAAGTTCCCAAATTAAAGAAGTGATAAGAAATTGGGATTATCGCAATGAGACTTTAATACTGGAATTGTGGAACAATCCAAGAATGAACGAGCTACATGGAAAAATATGCTTTCGTCAACACTGGATAGAAGAATACATTTTAAAGTACTCGATGTTGATAAAGGGACAGGTCAATTTGTTTTGATATTTACGGAGATGGAACATCATGTAACTTGTGAATTAAGAGGTTCTACTCTATTCCCAGATCTTTTAAGAACTAAGAATTACATTTTCATATATGTAGACATTAATGAATGCTGTAAAAATATCACAACAACATACTCTGTCGGATATCTCATTTAGTTGTCTGCTAGAAGGACGGAAAAATGCCTGTTTATATGATTATAGAAATCAAAGTCATGGATTATGAACTATATACTAAATATGTCGAAAAAGTTCCGGAAATTATAAAAAAGTACGGAGGCAGGTATCTGGTTAGGGGAGGTAAGGTTCTTCCAATGTTTGGAAATTGGAATCCCGAGAGAATAGTCATAATTGAGTTTGAAACCGAAGAACAGGTAAGAGATTGCTTTAATTCGACGGAATACCTGAAAGTTGCACCCTTAAGAGAGAACTCTACTATCACAAAATCAGTAATCGTCAATGGGTATTTGCCGTCAGAATAACTTCAGATAGAATCTAAGACACATTACTGTTTTTAAACTGACTACCCATTTTTAATTAATTTATCGTATTTTGTAGACAACTATTAGATATAAGCTCCTAAATTAATTGTAAGGTGAAAACTAATGAATATGAGTTCCTAAACCAATTATACGGTGAAAGCATCTATTTACACGTGGACTCAAAAACTACTTAAAGGTGAATAAATGGGAAAATGTGAAAATTGCGGAAAAGAAGTTGAGAACCCAATAAAGATTAAAGGACAAAAACTTTGCATTGAATGTGCAGTTAAAGCCCAAAAGGATATTGATCCCGACAGCCTGAATTTCAGTGCATGCATATGATTCTTGTCAGAAAGGGATTTCTGGTTCTTTTTTTTCTTTTTAAATCAAGCACTGTTTTTCTTTAACATCCGGCTCTTCTGGATTCTTTAAATTTTTATCTAGCAATTTGAACGTTAATAGCTTATTTACTAAAAAAAGTTGATACTCTAGTTTACACTTACCCTTTGTTTTGATTCTTTGGTCTCATAATAGAAAAACTAATCATAAAGTAAGTATAATTTAAGTCGTATATAATTAAATATGTTATTTTCTTATTCCAAAACCTTTTTGGAGTGTCCTTATTGACTGTCAAAAAAGCACTTATCCCTGCAGCAGGCCTTGGAACTCGTTTCCTACCCGCCACCAAATCCATGCCCAAAGAAATGCTCCCTATAATTGATACGCCTGTAATCCATTACGTTGTAGAGGAAGCTATTGCCTCGGGAATTGAAGATATAATCATTATTACAGGTAGGGGGAAACGGGCAATTGAAGACTATTTCGACGATTCTCCTGAACTCGAAATGCATCTTGCGAGAAAACACAACAGTGAACTTCTAAAACTTGTCCGGGACGTTTCCTCTCTTGTAGATATCCACTACATCCGCCAGAAAGAGCCCAATGGGCTCGGAGACGCGGTTCTCAGGGCAGAAAACCATATTGGGAACGAACCTTTTGCCGTGCTTCTCGGGGATGATATTATTGTGAATGACAAGCCCTGCACTGCCCAGCTCATTGAAAATTATGAAAAGTATGGTAGATCCACACTCGCAGTGGAAGAAGTTCCTTATGAAAAACTGAGCAGTTATGGAATTATAAAAGGAAAGGAACTCTCTGACTCTCTCTATATGCTTGAGGATATTGTCGAAAAACCGTCACCTGAAAATGCTCCCTCCAATCTGGGAGCAATAGGTCGCTATGTTTTCACCCCTGAAATATTTGACTGTATAAAAGAAGCCGGGACAGGGGTAGGAAATGAAATCCAGCTTACAGATGGGATCCGGGTTCTTAACAGGTCTCAGATTATCTATGCCTGCAGGTTCAAAGGAAAAAGGTTCGATACAGGCGACAGGTTAGGGTACGTAAAATCAATACTGGACTTTGCTCTTGAGAACGAAAACCTCAGGGAAGACGTACTCGAATATCTGAGGGAGATTCTTGAGGCCGCAGAGAGTCCGGAACAGGCAAAAGCTGATATTATAAAAGATCAGTCGGTTGACAGGATCACAACTTGATAGTGGGCTTGAAAGCATGGTAATTTCAGCGAAGGATGGATAATTAAACGAAGAATTAGAAATTAAATAATGAGATAAAGTTATCCAGGCATTACCTTGAAGTCTTTTCGATTGAGAAAACTTTTGAAACTGAGACATTTCCAGTTGATGAACAAAAAATAGTAGTGAAATAATCCCAATTACAGGAAAGAAGGAAGGAAAGAGTATATGAGAAGCATTATTCTCAAGTACTTTCATATCATGATACTTTCATGTCATGATACTTCCATGTCATTGTATTTAAAAAATCGTGTTGGGGATAGGGCATCTGAGTAGTTGGAGTGGGGAGTTTGGGGGAAAAGTGTTGGCTGAGGTTTACAACAGAAATGGGTTTTTCTCAGATGCCCAATTTATAAATATAAAAGAAAATATATAAAAATATGGGTATGCTGCTAATTATCTTAGGTTTTTCACAGTACTTGCGTTTTTAGGAAAGATCTTTTTCATTATATCCACATTGTAAATCTGAATTAAGTTTAAAAACTGTACAAACATTAGACTTGAGAAGTTACATGAATAATAAGAGATAAACGTAAAAAATAAAAATTAATGAGTAAAAAGTAAAAAATTAAAAGATCCAAATTAAATGGATTTTATTTATAGAGTAGCAATTAAAGCGCTTCTAATTATGAAATAAATATAAATGTCTTTAGGTTTAACCTGTTTCTCAGGAAGCCTTTTTGACCCTTAATTTTTGTCAACAAGTTTTGCTTCCAGGATCTTTAAAGAGCCAGTGTCACCCTGCCATTCAATTTCGCTTTTTACAATCTCAATCCGCTTTTTAAAAAAGGGGGCGTCAAGCACAACAGTTTCATATTCTCCACCTTCTCCGGCCATGTGGACCATGTATCGCTTGTTCAGCGCTTTGAGATGTTCGATCGAGTTCACATTAATAGGGCGACCCAACCAGGATTCATCGAGACCTTCAGCTGCGACTCTGACAATCCGAATATCCAGTACTTTTGACATCTCATTGAGTAGTTCTTCAGGATCTTTGTGCCAGAGAGGAGTATAGACCTTAAGCCCCAGAGCATCACAGATCTTCTTCACCCTACCTGCCTGGTACTGGGACTCAATCGCACCTACGGACACACCGTCTACATCTACTTTCTTGAGGGCAAGGGTCAGGTCATCCAGCTCCAGCTCCTTTATTCCGCTGGACTCTTGCTGGACCAGAGGGATTTCACAGGCGGCAGAGATTAGTTCTACCATGTGGAGGTTGATGGAATGATACATGTAGGAATCGTCCCTTGCGGGAATAATATTAATCAGGTGGGTGACTTCATGCCCTTCCTGGAGGGCTTTATATATGGCAAAAATCGAGTCCTTGCCGCCGGAAACCAGTGCTGCGAGTTTCATCTGCATCCCTTTTTGTTTACTATCTTTTTCATATGTCGAGGGTTATAATGCGTGGATCATTAAGTAATATTTTATATACTTTTTGACTTTTGATCATGCTTCTTCGGCATTTGCAATTTCAACACTCTTTCTCAAGCCTTCCAAAATTTGCTTCATAACGGGCTTTCATTTCTTCCCAGGTTGGAAGACCTGTCTGGCAGCCTCGTGTCTGCACAGCAAAAGAAGCTACTGTAGACCCAATTTTCCCACATGTGGGAAGCGGGTATCCTCTTGTGAGGGCGAGAAGGAAACCTGCTCTGTAAGCATCTCCTGCTCCGGTGGGATCTGCAGCCTGGACAGAAATTACAGGGATTAAAAATTCGTCTTTACCTGTATAGATCCTGCTACCCTTGGAATCATATGTGACCACAATAATGTCGATCATTGCCTTGAGTTCTGAAAAACTTTTTCCTGTCATCTCTGAAACTCGTCTGATCTCGTGCCGGTTCGCAAAAAGGATGTCAGTATGAGCGAGTATTAGTTCAAGATTTTCTTTTGAATACGTAACAAGATCCTGGCCCGGATCAAAGGAGACGAAGCCGGCAATTTGTGCGAGTTTTGCGTTATACACCGAGTCAGCGGTTGCAAGATGGACAAAATCTACAGGTTCGGGTTTTAATTCTTTGAATTTTGAAGAAGCTCCCCAGTAAAAGTAGGTTGTTTGGTTGTCTTCCCGATCAGTGAAAATAAAGGCTTTCGAAATTTTCTGATCTTCAATTCTATAAAGACGAGAAAGGTCAACATTTGTTTCTTTAAGAAGTTTTTCATATCCTGAACTTACAAAATCCGTACCTACAGGAGAAATCAGCTGGCTCTTTCCTCCCAGTTTTGCAATGGCAACTGCAATATTGGCAGCCCCTCCGCCAGGATATTCTTCATAGTCAATGACAGGGGACGACTCATTTTTCCCTGCGATTCTTTCAACATCTACAATATAATCAAGGGCAGTGTGCCCTACAATAGAAATTACTCTGTCCATGTAGTATCCTCTTTTTTCATGGGTTGTAAAAAGCTTGGGTCTTGACGCCGGCCCCAACTTTAAAAACAAAGCCTGGAGGAGAGATAAAACTTGCTTTTTTGCTGGGCTTCGATTAATAATAGATATTTTTTCTCACGAAGTGTTCATTTCTTAAAGAAAATTTTTTTCAGCCTTATATATTTAGATCTGAACAAAACCCAGAGGCATAACTAGCCGCAGTACAATATCTACTCTGTCCCAACAGTTGTTCTGGAAAACTTTTATTTTCCTGTTTTGCTCTTCTGCTGCTGTTCGCCCTTATCAGCTGACCTCTCAAACTCAGTGACTTCAACAACTGTCAATGGAATGTCCCTGAGAGATTTTCCTATCACGGACTTTGCGATCCTTTCCGCGTGTTCTGCAGATTCGGCATCAAAAACCTTCATCTCAAAAATAAGACCTACAAGAGCGGTGTTTGCTGCTATGAAAACGCTGCTAAAGGGCTCACCGCATACAGGGCAGGATGTAGTGCCCACGTCAACCTCTACAAAATCCAGTTTAGGATTCAGGCGTTTTCCAGCTTCTGAAATCGCGACTCCTATAGCGTCATCAGCCGTCTTTACATCTCTAACCAACCAAGCTGCTTCAAGTACCACATGGAAGTTTTTCATTATTGTCCACCATAATTATTCTGTTATGCATGTTTCTCAAGAAGATTTTCCGATCGGGAAAAGTTTCTCACAGAATCTAAAGAATAGAATAAAGTATATAAATTATTTCTGCTTCAAATAGAATAGTATCACATTCGCTTTTATATGGTTTTCCGGTTAAGTTTCTAATTCTTAGTCCTGCAATTTTAATCCTTCCAACTGAGGTATCTGTGATTTCTTCCAGAATCAAGTTGGCATTTTTAATTTTCTTCAGTTAGTTTTTTGCTCATCA
>DUGT01000185.1:34755-46375 GCA_013331275.1 Methanosarcina sp.
TTATCATGTTTTACTTATCATGTTTTATTTATTATATGTTATTTATTTTATTCTATTCTATTTTATTTTTTAGTTATTCATTTTTATTCATTTTTCTAGTTATTCGTTTTTATTCATTCTTTTTAGTTGTTCATTTTTATTTATTCTTTTTCAGTTATTCTTCTTTTGTTCTCATATCTCATTTAGATGGTAAAAAGAGTCTCATCATCAACTGCAAAAACTCCGAGTTTTGCGCCTGCATCAAGCCAGGCGTGACCATAACTGAAGGAGGCAAGAGCATTTACAGGGTCTCTATTCTCCAGAAAATACACCCCATCTTTATAGTAGGCCTCTGCCATTGTATAATAATCCTTTGCAACGGCATACATATGGGACCCCTTGATTGGGGAATATTTGGCTTTCTGGAGGGCCCTTTTTAACATATCCTCATATCTTTTGACTTTTTCATCCAGATCGGCAGGCATCACAATCACCATGAGATATATCTATAATTTTTTTACTCCGCTTCTTCCATAAATCTTATTGGGCCCCCTGCAAGTTTCACAAGCGCTTCGGCTTCAAGAAAATGTAGTTTTCCGGGAATTACGAGAATGTGGAGAGGCTTTCCAAAATTAAAGTCCTTAAGGTTTTCTGCATAGTCTGCTTTTACGGTCGGCTTTTCCGAGCCTGCCCTGGCTATTCCTACTGCAGCAGCTCCTCGTATAACTCCTTCTCTTCTTTTTTCCTCAACCTCAAGGAGAAGCTCAAGGGCAGTATTTACAGTCATATAGCCTTTTTCCTTATCTATATCCAGGAAGACCAGAGTATGCAGACCAAGTTCCAGGTTTTGTTTTATAATATCATAAGGGGTTTCCGAGATTATCCTTGTACCTCTCCTGCTCTCATAGGGATGAGGAATACTTGCGGATTTCCCGAAGCGATAGTTCTGCAGTCCTGTAAGACCCGAGACAGCTGAGGCAATGGAAGCTCCATGAATCAGGCGAGTCTCTATCCCCAGTTTTTCAGCTCTCAGACGTAAATCGACATGAGTTGTGGAGACCATTGTATCTCCACCAGTCAGGAAGCAAAGGTTCCTGTCCTTTGCTTTGGAGAGCCAGTCAGGATGCTGCTCTACATCCTCTCTTGAAAGCAAAAAGACTTTCTTTCCGTAGAGCTCCTCCATTTTTTCAAGGTTCGTACCCATGAGACAGGATGTATAAAACTCAGCATAAACCAGGTCAGCTTCCCTGATAGCTTCAAGTCCCTTTAGAGAAATGTCATATTCGTCGAAAAGGCCCAGACCTATAAATGTAAGCATAGCCCGCTTTAAGAGCCTTGCTGGTTTAAAGCTTTTTGTTTGAATATATCCAAGCAATAATAATGCTTTATTTTCTAGGTTTACTGGTACGCTTAACTTATTTATATCTGGAAATTAATATTAGAACGGAATTATAACTGTAGTTTTAGAGGGGATTTTATGGTTAAAGTTACGCTTATTCACGCTAGCTGGTGTACTGCCTGTCCGGCAACTCGAAGACTCTGGAAAGACCTGAAATCTGAGTATGATTTTGAATACGAGGAAATAGATGTGGAAACTCCAGAGGGTCAGACGCTTATTGATAAATACGGCATAGCCGGAGTTCCTACGACTATTATTGATGGAAGGGTAGCTTTTGTAGGCCTTCCAAAAAAAGCCGATGCTATAAACGCTATATCCCGTGTTAGCTGAACTAATTCTAAAATGAGATATTTTTTTTCTGAAACTGTTTTTCAGAACTCAGGAGACAAGTATGTATGATCTGATAATTGTAGGAGGAGGGCCTGGAGGACTAGCAGCCGGCATCTATGCCGTACGCTTTGGGCTTAACACTCTGGTTCTTGAAAGAAGCGAAATTAGCGGCCAGATTGCACTTTCAGGTTTAGTGGAAAATTACCCTGGTTTTCCAGCGATTTCAGGGCTTGAGTTGATGGAAAAATATAAAATTCACGCTCAGGAAACTGGTGTAAAAACAAAAATAACCGATGTTCTCGCTGTTCGCAGCGAAGGGGGGAAAAAAATTGTTTCTACGGACAGCGGAGACCTTGAATCAAAAGCTGTTATAATTGCTACAGGTGCAAATCCCAAGCATCTGAACGTGCCTGGAGAAAAGGAGTTCCTTAGTAAAGGAGTTTCCTACTGCGCTACCTGTGACGGGCCTTTCTTTAGAAATAAAACCGTAGTAATAGTCGGGGGTGGTAACACAGCTATTAATGAAGCTATTCTTCTTTCAAAGATAGCCCGGAAGGTTTATCTTATTCACAGGAGAGATCGGCTGAGAGCTGCAAAAGTCCTTCAAGACAAAGTTTTTGCAATTGCGAACATTGAGTTTATTTTCAATGCGTCTATTCAAGAAATCCTGGGAAGCAGCGGGGAAATTCAGAGAGTCGAAAAAATAATCTATAAGGATATTAAAAGCGAAGAACAGCACGAGCTAGCTACGGACGGGATTTTTATCTACGTGGGAATCCATCCGAATACTGAAATCATTGATGTGGAAAAGGATAAGGAAGGTTTTATCATAACTGACCGCTTCCTTGAAACCTCGATGAAAGGTGTCTATGCTGTAGGAGACTGCCGTGATACACCTATCTGGCAGCTTGTAGCAGCCGTTAGAGATGGAGCACTCGCAGCTGTTTCTGCAAATGAGTACATAGAAAGCTTAAAAAAAGAGACTACGTGAGAACTATCTCAATCAGGATCTTTGACTATGGTTGCCTGAAATACGTTACCTGAAGAGTTGCCCTAATCAAGAATTTCAGGCTGAAGTTACCTTAAAGTTTAAGTGTTCAAAATTCCAAACTGTTTATAAATTTTAAATACGGAACAGTAGTCCTCTTCTGTCTCCTGTTTTCCGTTTTTCGGCCTTCTGCTCTTAGGGCTTATTCCAGCATCTGGTTTATCTTATTGTAGAAATCTATGATTAGCCTTGTCGCCTCATTGTCCATGTTCAGCTGGAAAGTCCGAATTTGCTTTCCCAGAGGTTTTTCTATGACGATGCCTGATGCGATCAGGGGAGTAATAACCCTTGATACGCTGGAGTGAGACAGACCAGTTTCTTCAGCTATACCAGAAAGGTAGGTTGATTCGTTCTGGTGCTCGATCAGGTTCTTGAGTACTGTCATCTGTGCAGTTTTACCGAAGATTTTTTCCATTGGATCCATTGATATCATCTCAGAGGTGGCTGTTCTCCGTAAGTGATTCTTATTTCCAATATTAACTTGCTATTTACGGTTATAAACTTATCTCCTGATTGGTCAAGCCGACGATCCATAAGAAGTCTTCTGAATATTTGGATAACTCTATACTCTTCATACTGTACTAAATTTAAAGTAACGCTTGTTCTAAAAAATTTGAGAAATGTTTAAGAGCTAAGAAACTATATATTGTATGGTGATGGAGGGTGATGAATAATAAAAATCTTGATCATGAGATTTTGAAATTAATTGAAGCACAACCTGAAATAAGCGAGATGGAGATAGCTTCTCATCTCTCAGTTCCAGAAGAACTTGTAAAGGCCCGAATCTCAAATTTTAATGACACGCGACAGAAAATCCTGATTGTAGGGGATGGGGGCAGTGCTTTCAGTATTAAGGCGACACTTGAAACTGAAAATTATAACGTTGTCAAAGTCCCTGGCGGTCTTTCTTCACTTGAAGCCGTGAAAGCGGAAAAACCCGACCTCGTATTGCTGGATACAGGGTTTGCAAATCTTGAAGGTTTCAAAATCTGCAAACAGCTTAGAACAAGCTCAAGATACTGGTGGATACCTGTTATGGTGCTCAGTGAAAAAGGAGAGGTGAAAAATAGGGTTGAGGCTTTTGAATCAGGAGTTGATGATTATGTTACTATGCCTTTTAACCCTGTAGAACTGCGAGCTAGAGTAGGAATGATCTTGAAACGTACTCATTTCTAACTTCAAAGTCGGCTTATAGCAGAAAACTCCTTTACATTAAAAAATCTTGGGATACAAAGGTCGCTCTGAAGAGCTTTTCAGAGCATTCCTTTGAAATTTTTACATTTCCTGAGGTCAGAAGTGCTTCGGTACATTGTAAACATTGTTTCATAGTAACATAAAATTTCCTATTAAATTCCTTATTAAATGTCTTTGTTAAATGTCTCTATTGTTATTTTTTACAAGCATCTAAAATCATGTTAATTAGTTTGTTAAGTATGCCAGTACACTCGGGATATTTATCTCTATTATTTTTCAAAAGATTTCTCTAACAAATTTTGGAAAGGCGAGAAGATGTTAAGAACTGAGTTGGGCCCTAATTCAGATATCTGACCCTTAACTAAGTTTCTCCAGTCCAGGGAATTCCTCAATTCCTCAGTGTGAGAAATAGATAATCAGACTTTTAACAGGCCGTGAGAGGGGGAAATTTCAACTTTTTCCAAAATCGAACTTACCAGATTTTTCAGATTTTATTTTATAGATCAATTTTCCCCATGTTAGGGCAAAAGCACGGATTAAATAATGTGAAAATGGAAGAGCTTTGAGTATGTGATAAATATATTTTTATTAATTTTAAGAATAAATTGAAAAACATGTATAAAGTTGTTTTACTTCATCGAATTCTTGTCCACACTTTACAAACTATATTTTTAAAATAATAGAGAGCAAGAATATTTCAAAACGCTTAAAAAAGAACAACAACATAGGTTAACATATGTAACTGTAAATGTTTCCTTAATATATAAATTATGGCGAGAAACTATGAACTCTCTTTATTTTTATTACGGAGCTAAAGTACAAAATTGATTTAACGCTTTACATATATATTATCGTTAAAATATATGTGATATATAATGGAAAAACGTTATCGGAAAATGGATCGGAAAAAGGTGTGGTTGAGTGATGACTTCGAACGAGTGGTACAATACAGGTGTTGCACTCCATGAACTTGGACGATTTACAGAAGCTCTGGATGCATACAATAAAGCTCTGGAAATAAGCCCTGACAATGCAAAAATCCTGTTTAGCAAAGGAATGGTTCTCAAAAGCCTTTTCAGATATGAAGAATCTCTTGATTTTCTAAACAGGTCTCTTCAGATCAACCCTTCGGATGCAAAGACATGGTATTCCAAAGGAGAACTGCTTATAAGTCTTATGCAGTATAGAGAAGCTCTGGATGCATACTACCGGGCTATTTATCTTGCTCCTGAAGATCCTGAAGTCTGGTACAGACGAGGAATGGCTCTGAGGGAAATGAAGGCATATGAAGAAGCTATGGATGATTTTGAGAAAGCTATTCACCTTTACGAAAAGAATTACGATCTTGGCTCCATGAGCGCAAGTGAATGGTGCAAAAAAGGTATGGGGCTCTGCAAAATAAAAAGTTATGAAGAAGCCATTAGCGCTTTTAATAGAGCTCTTGAGTTAAACCCTGCTAACGGGAAAGCCCTTTATAACAAGGGTGTGGCTCTCCGCTGGCTTGGAAAACACGAAGACGCGAGAATTTATATCGAAAAAGCCGTGGAGATTTTTGATACCAAGATAAAGACAAACCCGGACAATGCAAGGTTCTGGTACAATAAGGGAATTGCCCTGAGAGACCTGGAAAAATACAAAGATGCACTTCAAGCTTTTGAGAGAGCTATTGAGATCAATCCAAGTTTTACAAAAGCCTGGATTGGTAAAGGCATCGTATACGACAGGATTAAGAAACACCAGAAAGCAATTGAGGCTTACGAGAGAGCAGTAGATATAAACCCGATATATTCCGATCTCCTTTAAAGTAGCCAGACCTCAGGTTTTTCCATAGAATCAAAGACCTGGAGCTAGAAGAAGCCGTTAGTTGAAATTCCTTTCCGGAATTCTCAGGACTGGCGGCCAGAAGTTTTCTTTTCTCTAAAGGTTTCTTCATTTCTCCAAAAGTTTACTTTTCTCCTGGTGTATCCGGCTTACAGGTATACAGCTTACAGGTTTATGGGATACTGTCAAGTCTACGCGTGTTAAGGAATTTTCCAGCTACGACTGAACCTATAAATGTTCACTCCTTGCCAACTTGACAGAATCCTATAATCTTAATGGACAAAATATAATTCCGGTCATTCTGTAGTAATATAAAATAGTTATTTAATCTCTTTTCCAAGATAGTTTTCAAGAAATTCTGTATCATAAAAAAGTGATTCCGAGTCAATTCGAGCCGGTTTTTTTTCTTTGAGGTTTGACAACTCAATATTGTGAGCATCAGTAACCATATCATCATAGTCATTTGCAGGCAGTATGTGGCTTTGACGCCATTTAGTAACATCATGTTTCCTAATCTTGAGTGTTTCTGCAATTTTACTATCCGACAATTTTAAATCATACAATTCACGCATTTTCCAGTGTCTTTTTCCACTGTTCGATGCAAGCCCGAGATGATGGCGTATTCTGAAAACAGCTGATTGAGAAATGCCTATAGTTCTACCAATTTCGACATCGTTAATACCTTTCAGATATAGGTGTTTAAACTCTTCAATATCAATGTTTTTTCGTCTAATCTGTCTTGGCTTTTGCCTGTATAGCCCTAAATTTCGGCGACGATTTGAGATTGTCCTTTCAGAAACATCGAAATATTTTGCAATCTCTGCATCACTAAAACCCTTAGTAAAAAGTTGTTTAAGTATATCGTTATTTGTTTTTTCCATTGTGAATGTAAACGCAATCGTGTTTTTCTTAATCTCTTTTCCCACAAAGTTTTCAATAGTTCCCGGATCATAAGTAGATGATTCTGAGTTTGGTTGGACAGTTTCATTTTCATTAATATTTAACAACTTGGCTTCAACAACACTAAGTGCACTATTCGACTTGTTTGGAGGAAGTCCATGGTCTCGACTCCATGCAGCAACATTTTTCTTTTTTCCTTTTATTATTTTTGCGATTTGCCTGTCAGACATCCCTGCATTATATAATTCTCTTTTCTTCTCGTTATGCCTTCCTTGATTAGGTGCAAGCGCAAAATGATGACGTATTTCTCTTATTAATGCACGATTTTGTACGCCAAGTGCTTGGCGATCCTTACATCATTCATGCCTTCAGCATATTAGCTTTTTGAAATCATCTATATTCATGTTCTCAAACCAGGTTTGTTTCTGGCGTCGGAACAAACCTATATCACGGCGTCTTTCATAAATAGTATGAGCACTAACACCGGAAATAGCTCCAATTTCTTTATCAGTAAGTCCTATGGTCAGGTAACGTTTTAACTCCTCAGTGTTAACGTGTTTCCTACTTAATGGCTGTGGAGGTAACCCTAAATCGTGACGGATTTTCCTTGCTGTGTCAATGCATATGCCAAGAGCATTTCCTATCTTTCTGTCACTTAAACCTTCAGAATAAAGCTGTTTGAACTTTTCTATGTTATCAACTGTTTTTTCCCACTTCTTCCATCTTAATAAACCTAGACTTTGGCGATTCTTGAAGATTAAATTATCACTTACGCCAAAAAATTTGCCAATTTCCTTGTCGTTAAGACCTTTTTCGAAAAGTTTTTTGAGTTCTTTGTGATCTATGATTACTGCTACTGCGGATTTGCGACCACTGACTAGTGGCGACAGCCCTAATTTGCAGCGTATTTTGCGTGCAGTAGTTTGAGAAAAGCCAAGAGTACTAGCGATTTCTTTATCGGTCATTCCATTATCGTGGAGTTTTTTGAACTCTTCCATATCGACATTTAATTTTCTCAATCTGCACACCTCCGAAAACGAATAACCATTTGCATGGAAAAATCGGTCGTAGGAGTGAGGCCCAAAGCAGATTTCCTCTTATGATTGAGGTAATGATTCTGTCAAGTTGACGAGAGTTAATAAATTTTCAGCTGCTATTGAACCTATAAAATGACCAACTCTCATCAACTTGACAGAATCGATATATAATCTATTTATATTATATATTGGGAAATCTACTTCCCTTTTCTGACATACTACTATAAAAGTTTATCTATTACTGATCTGTCGAATTGGTGAGGAATCAGAATTTCAGTTGCTGTTGAACCTATAAAATGTCCAATCCTAGTCAACTTGGCAGAGCACGATTTAGGATTTCTACCAAGTCAAATTTTACACAGCAAATTCTTAATATTCCAGGAAAATATTTTATTTTGTAATTACTCAGCCAATCAAAACATGGTTGTTGATATTGATTCTAATGAAAAAAAATCTAATAAATAACTTGCGTATGATGAAACACATATTCAATTGCCAATAACCAGAAAAAATTCATTTGCAGAAATTTATCCGTTGAGTATTACTAAATATGGCTATTGATGCTGTTTTACGTAGACTGAAAAGTTACTTGATTTTTGAAAATTGTTCATCTCTTCAATGAGATGGCCATAGTGCTTACATGGCATTTTACTTAACTTTAATTTTATATAGTTAGACAGATTGTTAAATTATACAATTATAAATATTTAAATGTTGTTTACTGAAAAAATATTTTACGCGCGGATATTATTTGTTCAGAACCATTTTTTCATATAATTAATTATAAATAAATTTAGTAACTATTCTAGTTTGTAAATTAAAGGATATAGTCAACTTTACTGGAAGTAGGTATATTTTAGGTTCAGATGCGGTTGTAAAAATATGTCAATCTTAGTAAACTTTACTGAATTATTTGGAGACATATCTATATGAAAAATAACTTACTTGAAAAAGGTGCAATTGTTCAGAGAGACCGTGAAACTTATGCAATAGCTCCCCACATTCCAGGAGGTGTTGTAGATCCTGCAACCCTCAGGAAGATTGCTGATGTCGCTGAAAAATATGAAGCAGCTGCTCTCAAAATAACTTCTGCCCAAAGGATTGCAATAGTGGGCTTGAAAGAAGAAGATCTTGATAATATATGGGCTGATCTTGGAATCAAACCAGGAGCAGCTGTAGGACTATGTGTAAGAAGTATAAAGATTTGTCCAGGTACAACTTTCTGTAAGCAAGCAAAGCAAGATTCTTTAGGGCTTGGTCTGAAACTCGATGAGAAATATCACGGAATGCCTATGCCTTCCAAGCTAAAAATAGGCGTCTCGGGATGCCCAAACTCCTGTTCTGAATCAGCTATTAAAGACATTGGAGTAATCGGTACTTCCAAAGGATATACTTTAATGGTTGGAGGTGCCGTGGCTGCATCTCCAAGACTTGCTGACATTGTAGCAAAGGAACTATCTGAAGAAAAAGTTCTTGAGGCTATTGATAGGATAATTGATTACTATAAAAATTCAGGTACTAAAAAGAGACTTGGAAAACACATTGAAGACATTGGCCTTGAGAATTTCAAAGCTCAAGTCGGGCTATAAGATTGTGGTGAAAAAAGCAGTAAAAGTATAATTTTGCGTTACAATTCCTTGAAGTGAAGTTCACTTGTGACAGCAAATAAAGAAAAGGATATAATATCAAGCCAATAAAGAAAAGGATATAGCATCAAGCCAATAAAGAAAAGGATATAGCATCAAGCCAATTTTACAGAACTGTCGGTGCACTAGGTCACGTAGTACGCCAATTTCTGTAAAATTATAACTCTTAATAAGTTAATGGTTTGGGAGTCCAGTATTAAGAGAACTGAGTTGTGCTAAGTATACAAAGTTTTAGTTTGAATTTACAGAAATTCGGAACGGTTTTAGCTTGAACTTACAGAAATTCGGGACGATTTTATTTTGAACTTACAGAAATTCGGAATGATTTTAGCTTGAGTTACAGAAACTCGGGACGATTTTAATTTGAGTTTACAAAAGTTCGTCACATTGTCCGATATTTTAGTGAAATAACTCAATCATATCCGAAAATTTATCGAGTCTGAAATCGAAGCATTGATCAGTCTCTTCTTCGGTTCTCCAGTCCCCATAGGAAGCATAAGCTGTTCTTAATCCAAGTTTGCGAGCGGGTGCTATATCTCTTTTGATGTTATCTCCGACTACCAGGATTTCTCCGGGTTTTATCCCGAGCATCTCAAGTGCGAAAAGAAAATGTGCCGGATCTGGTTTTTTTGTGCCTGTTGTGTCCGCAGCCACGATAAGATCAAAGTAATTAAGAAGCCCGACTCTTGTAAGCCTTGCGAGAGCATGATAACTATCGGCATCCGTTATAATCACAAGCTTTAAGTCTAACTTTTTAAGCTTATCAAGAGTATCCGTTACAGCTGGATAGAGTTCTAAGTTTTGCAATTTTTCCTGTTCATAGATCTCACAGCACTTTCTGTAGTCTTGAACTGTAAAAATATTTCTCTCCTGCATGTAGTCCTGAATGTTTTCGTAATCCTCAAAACCGTAAACTCCTCTCAGGAAATACCTGAAAAGTACCGAAGGTTCTTCAGTAACATTTTCCTTCCAGATAAAAGAGAGAATCTTTTTGCAAGCTTCCATTTTTGCGGCTACAAAATCAAAAAGAGTGTTATCCATATCAAAAAGCACTGCTTTCAGAACGCCGGGATAAATTTGCTCCGTGTCTTTCTCAATTATATTCATGTTTGTCTCAATCTCTTCCATTTCTTCCATTTCTTAGAGCCTGCCGCTTTTTTTAACTTTGCAAATTTGTTTTTTCTTCTTCTTCTGCTCTTCTTTCCGGAACTCTTCTCAGAGCTTTTCGGGGAGAGGCTATAAAAGCCATAAAGAACAGATGTATAGATCATAAACGAACAACGAATTTAAGTAAATACCGAACGCGGACATTTAAGAATCCGCAGAATCTACTATAAAAGGCAGAGCAGGAAATTTTGATTATGAGTTCCGATGAACCAAAAGACAAAGCCTTCATAGAAGAAGGCGGGAAAGAAAAGTCCGAAGAAAAAACTGTTTCCGAAGACATGTATGTTTTGAGTGATTCGGGGGATATAGGTAAGCAGGAAGTCAGTAATGAGTTTCTGGCAGCCGAACTTAATGAATACGGACTTGACCTTCTTAGAAGCGGTAAGCTTAAAGAAGCAATTGTGGCTTTTGATAAAGCAATCGAGAAGGATCCAGAGAATATAAATCTATTAAATAATAAGGCTCAAGTCCTTGAAACCCTTGGAAAATACGAGGAAGCTCTTGAGCTTTATGATAAAGCTATCAAAATCGATTCTGAAGATGCAGATCTCTGGAACAATATGGCTTTCTCCTTATCCCAGGTTGGTAAGTATGAAGAAGCTGTTAAAGCTTATGAAAAAGCCCTTGAGCTCAGACCTGACTATCCCAATGCATGGTACGGAAAAGCCCTGAACCTGAGCCAGGCTGGGGATTATGAGACGGCTATAAAAGCTTATGAAAAGGTCCTCGACGAAAATCCTGATTATAAAGAAGCCTGGGTAGGAAAAGGTATAGCTTTAGGGCAAATTGGCAAATATGACGAAGCAGTCCTAGCGTACGATAAAGCAATCGAACTTGACCCCGATTTTGTCGAGGCCTGGCAATATAAAGGCGTGGACCTGGACAGCCTTGGAAGCTACAGACAGGCCTTAAAAGCTTATCAAAAAGCTGTGGAGCTGGATCCTGAGAACGATGATGCCTGGAACAACATGGGTATAGACCTAGAAAACCTTGAAAAGTACGATGAGGCAATCAAAGCCTTTGACAAAGCAATCGAAGTCAATGCTGAAAATGCTGATGTCTGGTATAATAAAGGCTTTACCCTCAGCCAGATGCAGAG
>DUGT01000185.1:46485-47296 GCA_013331275.1 Methanosarcina sp.
TTTACCCTCAGCCAGATGCAGAGATTTGAGGAAGCCGCAAAGGCGTACAGGAAAGCTACCCAACTTGATCCTGAGTATTTAGAGGCTTATTCCAGTCTAGGTTTCGTGCTTGCTCAGCTCAGACGCTTCGACGAAGCTCTGGAGATTTATGAGCAAGCACTCAAGCTTAATTCGGAAGCTGCAGACTCATGGTTTGGGAAAGCTGTCTGTCTGAGTTTCCTCGGACGGGAGGAAGAAGCTGAAGAAGCATACAGGAAAGCTGTAGAAATTGATCCCAGATATGCCGAAGTAGGGGGAGATACCCAGTAATCGAATTTTCACATAACGACCTAATTTTGTTCAATATTCCAACATTATTCAGCGTTTACTTTTTAAGATTCTTGTACTTTTATTTTTAGATCAAATGATATAAGAGGAAAGGCTTAGCGCTAAAAAAGAAGTCCTGTCACGGGAAAAGAAATCGTATTCAACTCGTCGTCTTTTGGAAGCAGGAAGAAAAAGAGGACCATATGATGTAGGTAATTGGAACAATGCGCTGCTATATGAATGTTACCTCATCTATGAGAAGGAATAGTTATGTAACTATAAGAGAGTTCTTAAAAGCTCTGAATTTCCCTTTGTAGTTTAGTTTTTCTAGCTTATGGCGAATATTTCAAGGCATTCCTATATTAAAGTGGAATCTTTAGACTCATTTTCTAATGTCCAAGAAATACCCTTAGTAGTTCGTTTATCTTTGAAAAACTGCTCATTTTGGATTAATGGTCCCTAAAAACTAAATTCTTTTAAAAAAGTAATAAAGTGGAATTTTTAA
>DUGT01000185.1:47478-61197 GCA_013331275.1 Methanosarcina sp.
TCTTAATAAAGTCTTTACTTTTTTTCTGCAACTACTACAGTTCCTTTCATAGAAGGATGGATTGAACATTTATAATTATAAGTCCCGGCATCCGTAAACAGGAACTCATATGTGTCTCCATTCTCAAGTACTTTTGAGTCAAAAGTAGGCCCTGTTACGGTATGAGCAATTGAATCCTTATTCGTCCATCTTACGGTATCACCTGTCAGGATTTCTACTGACTGCGGATTAAAGGAAGAGTTCTGAATATCAACTTCAACGATCTTGCCTTTATCTACAGGTTGAGGCGTTACATCCGAAACCGGAGCTACAGGTGTTTCAACCGGAGTTGCCTCAGGAGTTTCTGCTGGAGTTGCCGGTTCATTTCCCGTACATCCTGCTACTAGGAATATTCCAAGTAAGACTATGAAAACTGCAAGTTCTTTTCTCATTCTTTCCCCCCATAAAAAATAAGTTGTTTTATAACTAGTATTTTTAGTTTTATAATAATTCCTATCAGATTCTAAATAATTCCTTTTAAAGCTTAATCTTTCTAATGGCTCTTTAAAGGTAATGTATCAGTAAACTTTGAAGATGTGGATTTTCTAGGTTCAAATTTGCCTTGAATAACGAAATAAAGTGTTTAAACCATCAAAAGACGATATTCTTTGAAGCATTATAAAAAAGCTTCTCAAAATAGGTTTTTAAAGGTAGACCGTGTCATGTAGGCCAATAAAAAAGCAAGTTAAATCGGCCAAAAACAGGATAGTTCTCTAAATTGAAGTTACTTTTAAAAAGTTCTTTCTTAAAACTGATTTCCATGCAATCTATATGTCTATTTCGATGAGTGAAGCTTTATGCTTTATTCAGGTATTTTTTCTTTCTTGGTATTTTTTCTTGTTGCTAATTACTAAGGTGCCTAGCTACGCCTTATTGGATTTGAAGTTTATACTACATAACTAAGTGTACAAAAATTTAGTATTATGGGCAGAATTCTTATTATTGCTATTATCACTTGATAACTCTTTACTAACTCAGAATTACTGGATTATCTGCCCATACGGTATTACTTAGCCATTTTTCGGAGTTATTCTGATCACTCCTCCTTCCTCGCTTGTATTATTTCTAGCTGGAGTTTCCATAGTTCTAGCTGGAATTCCCCCTCCAGTTGTAGTATTTCTCTCAGCCGGAGTCACTTCTACAACTGGAGTTTCTGCTACAACCGGAGTTTCTGCCACTACTTCTTTAACTGGAGTTACAACTTCAACTGGAGTTACAGCTTCAACTGGAGTTACAACCTGTGCTGGAGTGCCTGCTTCTGCTGGAGTTATATTTTTAACTTCTCCAGCTGGAGTTCCTGTTTGGTTTGGAGTTCCCTCTTTCTGACCGGTGCATCCTATTGCAAGAAATATACCGAACACTACTATCAATATAATAAGTCCTTTTCTCATACTTTCCCCCACTTAAATTATGTGTTTTATAAAAGATGCTTTATAATTGATATTGAAGTTTTATAACAATTACTGCTAGATTCTGAACATAATTCCTCTTATGATCTGTTCATTCTAGTGCTTAATTTCTCTGAGATTAGAGATCTTCCGCTAACTTAACACTCTTTTTCTATTCTAATTCTATTTTCTTCATTATCCAAAAATAGAGTTTATAAAAGTAAGACTGCAGAAAAGCAGATAAACATTAATAATATGTAAGAAAAGTGATATAAGCTGATTTACAGAAAATCTGTATTGATCTTACTTCTTTGGTATTTCTATTATTATTGTTATTAGTTTTATTATTAAGACTCGATTATTACTATTAATATTTTGTTGTTATTTTATTATACACACAAATCAATAGGCAGTGCTTCAAATTTGCTGTAAATTTGAAGTCAAGTTTTTGCGTACTATGGAGAAAATTGATCTACCGATATGGAATTTTCTACCATGAAACTTCTTGAGATTTGTGATTTTACAGAAAAATTGGCACACTGCCAATCAATAGTGATAAGAATCAATAGTGATAAGAATCAATAGTGATAAAAGTATTTTTCGATAAGGCCTAAGTTTAAACATTTATTTATATAGTTATCGAAAGAAAATTCACAGCTACTGGCCTTATGTGTATAGTTCGCATTCAAATGCGAACTATACCATATATAAGAGGCAGAGATCTGTGCTCTCTTCAGAGGGTTTAGGAACCCTTGCTGGGAGTCATTTTAATTACTCTGTTTCCGCTGGTGTTATTTCCAGATTGAGTGTTCTCCAGAATACGTTCCTTCTTTCTTTGAGTACTACTCACATGTTTAGTTACATTTTGAGTAGCATTTGCGCTTTCGTTTTCAGTAACAGTATAGTTTCCAGCCGGAGTCACTGCCACAACTGGAGTTTCTGCTACTACTTCTTTAACTGGAGTTACAACTTCAACTGGAGTTACAACCTGTGCTGGAGTGCCTGCTTCTGCTGGAGTTATATTTTTAACTTCTCCAGCTGGAGTTCCTGTTTGGTTTGGAGTTCCCTCTCTCTGACCAGCGCATCCTATTGCAAGAAATATACCGAACACTACCATCAAAATAATCAACATTTTTTTCATATTTTCCCCCATTTATAATTATGTCCGTTATTAATTGACACTTTATAATTGATATTTAGATTTTATAACAATTCCGACTAGATTCTGAACATAAGTCATCGTACAGGATTAAGGATTATTATATATCCACACCTGCTCTTTTTATTACATTTATAAATGTATGTAAAATTCGGAATCTTTGTTTTCTGCTTAATTTCCTTAAATTATAATACTGGAAATTCCAATATTGTTAAATGATTTTTTAATGACTTTTTGGGGGGAAGTCATGAAAATAAAATCCATAAATCCTTATACTGAAGAGGTAAACTGGACTTATGACCCATTTTCTTTCGGGGAATGCGAGTCCAGGATTGAAAATTCAAGGACAGCTTTCTCCGGGTGGAGTTCATTGTTTGTTGAGGAAAGGACAAAGTACTTCTCAAGGGCTGGGAAAGTCCTCAGGCAGAACGCCGAAATTTATGCCGAGATTATTACAAAAGAAATAGGAAAACCTATCAAGCAGTCAAGAGGCGAAATTGAAAAATGTGCCTGTCTCTGTGATTATTACGCAGAAAATGCGGCCGAACTTCTTAAAGACGAAATTGTGGATACTGATTATGAGAAAAGTTACGTAACCTTTGAACCTCTTGGAGTAATTTTCGGGATAATGCCCTGGAATTTCCCGTTCTGGTATGTTTTCAGGTTTGCAGTGTCTGCAATGTGTGCAGGAAATGTGTGCATAATAAAGCCTGCTTCAAATGTGCCTGCTTCGGCGCTGGAAATAGAAAAAATCTTTCTTGAGGCAGGATTTCCTGAAAATGTTTTCAGTACCTTATTAACTGACTCAAAAACAGCAATGCAAATTATTGAAGAAGAACTGGTAGATGGAATTTCGCTTACTGGCAACATAGACGCAGGCTCAGAGATAGGTGAACTTGCAGGGAGCCTGGTAAAGCCTCTCGTACTTGAGCTGGGAGGTTCAGACCCTTTCATAATACTTGAAGATGCCAATATCGAGAGAGCTGCTGAGGTTGCTGTAAAGTCCAGTTTTCTAAATACCGGACAGAACTTTACTGCTGCCAAGCGATTTATTGCTCTTGAAGATATTGCTGTGGACTTTATCGAGGCATTTGAGCTTGAAATGCAGGAGCTGAAAATCGGGGACCCTATGGATGAGAAAACCGATATCGGACCACTTGCAAAGAAAGAGTTTCTTGATAGTCTAGAGAGAATTCTGAAAGACGCAAAAAAGAAAGGTGCAGAACCTCATGTTTACGGAGAGGAGCAAAGTAAGGGTTTTTTCTTCAGACCGACTATCATTCCTGCAGCGAGTACCGATATGAAGGTTTGCAATGTAGAAGTTTTCGGGCCAATTGCTCCGGTAATCATGGTAAAAGATGAAGATGAGGCTGTTAAAGTCGCAAACTCCACCGAGTTCGGGCTTGGAGCCGAGATATGGTCAAGAGACCTTGAAAGGGCTCAGAGGTTAGCAAAAAAAATAAAATCGGGATTTGTGGCTATTAATGGAATGGTTAAACCCGATCCAAGGCTACCTTTTGGAGGAGTAAAAAAATCCGGTGTCGGGCGAGAGCTTTCTCATTATGGACTCAAGGAATTTGTAAATATAAAGACGGTTGTGGTCAACAAGTGAGTCTAAAGGATTGATAATTGATTGAAGTTTTTATGAGTAAACTTATCCATAATTTTTTAAGCGAATTTGTTTAAGCTTGACAGTTTTCCTGCTTAAATCTGACAATCTGTTTGTTTAAGCTTAAAAAATTTGTTTAAGCTTGACAGTCTGTTTGTTTAAGCTTAAACAGATTTTTAAGCTTAAAACAGTAAACTGAACTAAGCTTAGCAAATAACTTAATCAAGGCTCAATAAACAAAATTGAGCTAAGTTAAACTCGGGTTAAATAAAGCCACAGTTATATTGGAGTTTTTTCATGAAAGCTTCGGATCTTTTTGTTGCCCAGCTGGAAGAAGAAGGCGTTGAATACATATTTGGATTGCCAGGCGAGGAAAATCTTGACTTGCTTGAGTCTCTGAGAACTTCAAGAATCAAACTGATAGTAACAAGGCACGAACAGGCTGCGGCGTTTATGGCTGCAACTTATGGAAGGTTGACCGGAAAGCCAGGAGTCTGTTTTTCAACACTTGGACCAGGAGCTACGAATCTTGTTACGGGTGTTGCCCAGGCACAACTTATAGGAGCACCTCTTATTGCCATCTCAGGACAGAAGGCTCTAACTGACAACTGGCAGGCCCGTTTCCAGCTTGTAAACGCTGTCAGAATGATGGAACCCCTCTGTAAAAAGGCTGTGTCCATTACCGATCCGGGAATGATCCCTACGGTGATTCGGAATGCTTTCAAACATGCCGAAGCTGACAGGCCGGGAGCTATACACATTGAGCTTCCGGAAGATGTAGCTGAGGAAGAAACTGAGGCGACGGTTCAGAGGCGAAGCGAAATTAAAATTCCTTACCCTAATCTGGAGGCTATACAAAGAGCTGCAGCTATGATCAATAAGGCTAAAAATCCCCTGATTATAGTTTCCTCAGGAGCAAACCGAAAAGCGATTACTGAGGAGCTCGAAAATTTTATCGGGCAGACAGGCATCTACCTGGTGCATACCCAAATGGGAAAAGGGATTGTTCCCGATGACTGCAGCTACAGTCTATTTGCTACAGGAATTCATGCAAGGGATTATGTTAACTGCGGAATTGACGGCGCTGACCTTATTATCACTATCGGGTATGACATAGTTGAGTATCCTCCGTATTTGTGGAACAGTACACTTGATAAGCAGATCATAAATATTGACTTTGTGGAGTCCGTGCCTGACAGATACTTTAACCCTACAGTAGAAGTCATCGGGGATATTGCTTCTTCAATCCGGGAACTCGCTGCAAGTGTTCCGGAGAAACGGAAGTTTCCGATCTTTGAACACACCAGAAATTTCATTGAGGAAAAAATAAATACTGCTGCCAGGAAAAGCTATCCTCCTCTCCCCCAAGCCGTAGTTCAGAGTGTTAGAAAGGTTATGGGGAGAGAAGATATAATCACACTGGACAATGGTATTTACAAACTCTGGTTCGCTCGCCTTTACAAGACCTATGCCCCCAATACCGTGCTCCTTGACAATGCCCTTGCAACCATGGGTGCAGGTCTTCCTTCAGGGATTACTGCAAAGCTTCTTTATCCGGAGTGTCGCGTGCTTGCAATCTGCGGAGACGGGGGTTTTATGATGAACTGTCAGGAACTTGAGACCGCAATCCGCTATGGAATTCCTATTGTTGTACTTGTTCTGAACGACAATGGTTTTGGCTTTATTAAGTGGAAGCAGAAAAAGATGCATTTTGAGGATTTCGGGCTGGATTATGGCAATCCTGATTTTTCTCTCTTTGCCAGGAGCTTCGGGGCTGTGGGTATCAGGATCAAGGAAAACAATGACCTTGCAGAAGTTCTGGAGGAAGCTTTCGCCTTGAACAAAGTGGCAGTTATTGAGTGCCCGATTGACTATTCCATAAACTATGAAACTTTCTCGATCGAACTGGGAAAGCTTACATGTGAGTTCTGATTGGGAAACATTTTTTAGGAGTTATAGCTTTCTTATTACTGATAAAAAGGGATTAAAAAGCCTGGCTGAGAGTTAAGAAAAAAGCACAGTAAATTGCTTACTTATATAAACCTTCTTGTAACAAATGGCTAGAAAAATCCAAAAATATAAAAATGAATCAAATAAAATAAATATTTTATCAAAAAATAAACATCAAAAGAATAAAAATTTTATCAAAAAATAAACATCAAATATGCGGAATAGGCACCAATGTACGTAGGAACTAGTTGTCCTGGTTTAAAAGATCACTAAATGATCTAAAACGTATAAGTCAGTCGCAGAAAGGTCATTATCGTTCAAATAAAAATATTATTCAATATGACATTATAAAAGAAGAGAGTCCGTTTGTCCTGCTCAAACTAAACGAAACGGACATAATTTGTATAATAAATTTTGAGTAAACCTGATATTAGTATCTGTTTTCTCTGGGTTTTCTGTGGTTAGGGAGACAGTCTCTGCAGTAGACTGGTCTGTCAGGGTCAGGCTTGAAAGGTACCTGAGTTTCAGCGCCACAGTCAGAACAGGTTGCATTGTACATTTCCCTGGGACCTCCGAAACCTCCCCGGTTGCTGTCTCTTCCTCTGAAGGAATTTCCTCTGTCATTAAAAGCCATTTTCTTTTCACCTCCGCTTACAGCGGATAGTCCATAGTTTAAAAATAAGGTTGTATATTGCTCTTTGATTAAAAACAGAAACTAGTTTTTAATAACAGATTATACATCTCTTTATTTTTAATGCTCTTAGTATACGGTCAAATTATATAAGTTTTACTCATAAAAATCAACTCATAATCATGCAGAAAGTGCTTGCTGTTTTAGAGTTGACTCTACTTAACCTGCTCCTTAAAACTTCTGTATGATTTTTTACGAACAGAAAGGAACTGAATTGAAAGTGGAACTTACTCCCCAGCCAGATGAGGAAAATTAAGAGATTATTAAGAGGTTATCTGCTAGGCTAGAGGGCTGAAGGAAATAGGAAGAAATTGAAGGTAGTTGAAGAGATTAAAAACAGATTAAAATTATGCTAAAAAAATTAAAAGTGAGTTAAGAGATAAAGTGAGTTAAGAGATAAAGTGAGTTAAGAGATAAAAGGTAATTGCCTGAATAAGGGGATATAAGAGGAGAAGAGGTTTAACCGAAAAGCGGCTAAAACCGGATATAATCAGGGAAAACGAGTATAACCAAGGAAATTAAATTTATAAGTTTTACTGTATTTATTTCGCGTTAATTACTTGAGGTACCCTTTTCTCTCAAGCCATTCAACCTGGGGCCTTGTATACTTCCAGATCACGTCGGCTTTTGAATCCTGAATATCCCACGGAGTGGCGATTACTACGTCTCCTTCATGGATCCACATTTTCTTATTTTTGGACCCGGGAATTCGGCCCATTCGGACTACACCGTCCATGCACTGTAGTGTAACTCTTTTTGAACCAAGTAAACTTGATACTGTTGCCAGAACTTCGTGATTTTCCCTACGTGGTGTGCGTACTCTTGTTACTTCCTGGGTAGGAGGCACGGAGCTTCCTGTCCCTGCTTTTCTCTTCCTTACATTGCTTCTATAGTTTGCCAGGTTAATTCCTCTTGTTATTAGTTATTAAGATCTGCTTTTACTACGTGAGATTTTCCAAACTTACTGTGTCTATGGATGCTTCATGTATTTTGACATCAAGGTTCATAAATGAATAGAGACTAAAGTATCTCTTAAAGATCTAAAGTTACTGAAAAACCCTGAACTTAAGGAAACTTTCTCATTTCAAAGGTCCTTAAAGATCCTTCAAGTACTCTTTAGTGTCACTCTTTAGCCTATACTAAGAGTTTTGTTTAAACCCCCATTCTGATACTTTTATACAATAGTAAACTATAAAAATATTTGCGATAGTATTCAGATTCCATTGTATAAACAAATATGAAAGGTTGATTAAGTTCAGGGTTCTGATATCCTTCGCTAGCCTTAATGCAAAAACAAAGACTAAAAATGGAGTAAGTGTTGGTTTTGAAAAATGTCAACACTTTACTTAAGTTTTAGTTAAGAAGTTTTATTTTAGAACTTCCTGTGGTTAGGAAGGCAATCCCTGCAATAAACCGGGCGTCCTTCCGTTGGTTTGAATGGAACCTCAGTCTCAACTCCGCAGTCAGAACAGACAACCTTGTGCATTTCTCTGGGACCGCTGTTGCCGCCTCTAAAACCTCCGCGACCGCCGTTTCGGTTGCCACCGCGGTAGGAATTTCCTCTGTCATTAAAACCCATTTTCGTTCACCTCCACTTATAGCGGATACATATTCTCTATAAAAACATGATCGGATATAACTTATTATTTAAAAACAAAAATGGAGTTTTTAATAACAGATTATATGTCTCACTATTTTTACTATAGATATAACAATTTCCATGCTATATAAGATTAATCCAAATAACAACCGAAAAAATAGGAACGGGTTCCTTAAAGAGAAAATATCCTGAAAAAATACCTAAAAGAATAAAAGGAGTATGGAAATCCCTGATATAGGAGAGTTTCCAGTGATAAGATTAAAGTAAGAAAAGTCTAGAGTTTCTGAGTTCAGAACTTCCTATGTTTTGGTAGGCAGTCTCTGCAGTAAACCGGTCTTCCTTCAGCTGGCTTGAATGGAACCTGAGTCTCTACACCACAGTCAGAGCAAACTGCGGGGTACATTTCTCTGGGGCCGCTGTTGCCACCTCTGAAACCTCCGCGATTGTTGTCTCTGTTTCCCCGGTTGCTGTCTCTTCCCCTGAAAGAGTTCCCTCTGTCATTAAAACTCATTTTCGTTTCACCTCCGCTTATAGCGGATATAGTCTAAGTTGCTATAAAAATAAGATCTATACATTCTTTTATTAAAAACAAAATTGAAGTTTTTAATAACAGATTATATGACTCTTTATTTTTACTGCCAATATGTCCCAAGCTTTTATCGTATATAAACATATCTGTAAAATATCTGGAGTTCTAACAATAAAAGTATGCAAATGAAAGAAAAATATTCAGGACCTTAAGTTTGTTATTTTGGTTAATAAAGTAAGTTTAACGGCTTGACAGATTAGCTGTGTTTCATCAACTAGAAGAGACACTAAACATGTAAAAAGGAAATAAAAATTGTAGGCTAATTTTGATAAATAGATGATAAATCCAGTTAAAAGATAAAATAACAGATACTAAATAATATACGGAATAAATATAATATGTCAATAAGGAATAAGATGTTAAATAAAAAACAAAGTTATCTTTTTTCTTTGTCGTGATATGTGTAACCGGCTTAACCTTAGTGACAAAACAACATAAATGAACCTGAAATAAATTTGAATAAGCTCAAGAATAAAGATAGTGTTAGGGTTGTCTCCTTACTAATAAACCTGAAATAACATATCTTGAATCCGAAGTCTACGTGCAGGTTTTCTCCTGCTTGCAAAGAATCTTTTAGTTTGTAAGTTTAATATTTTGGCTTGCAAACAAATTTCTCGGCATAAAAACTCCTGATGGTCTGAAAGCAAGTTTCTATTAGGGCTCCATAACTTAAAAAAATCGCTTAAAAATAAGAAAGATATTTCAGGCAGATCCTGAAACCGCCCTAAGAGCTGCCTGAAAGATTCTTCTTTGTAAGGAATTGCCCCGTATTGACACGGCATCCAACATTGTCTTGAAGCCGTTACATTCGGGTTTTCGTTCCTGCAGTTGACCCTGGTCTGACCGCAGGTTTGAACCCTTACAGAGAAATACGGCAACTATTGTTTCTGCTGTCGTGCAACTACTGTCCCTTAAATATGTCAGGGTGCAAAGTTGCCTGTACGGGTTCACTTACGACTTCTGCTGTAGTGGCTCCGGAAGGAATCGGAGATTACAACGTTTTTATAATTAGCAGATGTCGCAGTTTTTTTGAATTTCCCTAAAATTCATTTTATTTCTTAACATTAGATTATTTACCCGTTTTTGAATTTTCCTTCTTATTTTTAAGATCTTTTTCCTTTTCGTTTTTAATATCTTTATTTTTTACTTTTAAAATCTTTGTACCTTCGAATTCCAAAGATCCTAAAATTCCCATTTTATTGCTTCCTTACTTTTGACTTAACTTTTTTAAAAGGAAAGCTGGGACTAAAATCTTATATTGTAAGATTAAAATATAAGTATACTTTTCCAGTAGTCTATGTATTACTTTGAACTAGGGCTTTATTAATTTAAAATAAGGCCCTAAAGCTTGATAATACTTTATTTTTCTTCACAAAAGAGAAGAGAAGCTTAAAATTTAAAAATAATATATATAAACTTAAATATTAATTAAAAAAGATCACAGGAAATCAAAATTGGTTTTTCAATTATTAGCTTTCCTTATATTACATAATATATATCTTTAAATTACTGAAAAAATAAATGAGTCAGTAAATCTTTTCCAATAGACCCCAAGATTAATCTACTACCTCAAAATTCAATTAAAAGCTCTTAATAAGCTGGCTGGGATTAATATGGATTAGGGATCAAAATGGGTTAAAATTAGAGTGGGCACATTTTCTCTTTATAAACTTAATTCCATATTTTTAAGTAAATAAACCTCACTGATAACAATACATACGCTTAAATTTAAGTATGTCATATACCTAAGCACGGCAGATGCAAGGCAATATTTGTAAATTGTAATCATCTGATTTGTTATATATACGGAAAATAATATATCTGAAAACCGGTTCAGTCTTCCTTAATAAAATTAATATGTAATTAATGTGTAATGTATCTCTTATAGAACTTTGCATCATGGTTTACTTTTGATAAAAGTAAGGGAAAGAATAACTTGCTAGACAGTGAAGTAAAAAACCTCAGACATCCTGCCGAAATACCTCTTTTTATTATCTGTCTACTGATCAGTGTTTTTATTTATGTCACACTAATGACAGCTCCGCTTCTGTATCCTGAAGAACTTGGGCCTGAATATATACTGGTAGTTCCTGCAGCAATTGCTTTTCTCTCGTTTGTTTCCGGACAGACCTACGGAGGCATGATGGCAAATGCGATCAAGCTTTCAGAAAAGCAGTTTCCTGAACTCTATGGAATCATAACACGCCTTTCTTCCGAAATGAACTTCAAAGAAGTTCCGGATGCCTTTTTGATCCAGGAAGGCGGGATGATAAATGCATTTGCTACCCGGTTGTATTTCCGAAAAAACTACGTAGTTTTTTACGCAGATATAGTTGAGGTCGCATATAGGGAAGGGGACTTTGATTCGCTTGAGTTCATTGTTGCCCATGAACTGGCTCACATAAAGGCAGGCCATGTAACCCTACTCTACAACCTTGCTATCTTTCCTATTGCTTTTGTGCCTGTCCTCAAGAACTTTTTGTGGACTGCCCTGAGCCGAGCAAGGGAATATACTTCGGATAGAATTGCAATCCGACTCGCTCCTTCAGGCAAAAAAGGACTCATAGTTCTTTCAGCAGGCGAACATCTTTACAAGGTTGTTGATTATGAGGAATACCTTGAAACCGCAATAAGTCCTGAAGGCTTCTGGATCTGGTCTACCAATCTGTTTTCAACGCATCCTGTATTGCTCAGAAGGATAAGAGCCATAAACGAAGATAAACCGGGAAGGATTTTTTAAGTTGTTATTTCTTTAATTTGACTGAAATTAATTTTGAAGATCCTTAAAAGCTTTACTAATTCTCAGGTTGATAGACATATAAGACTTAATATTGGGGATATAAGTAATAGTAGGGTTATGGGAAAATTCAAAACCTGTCAGCAGACGGCCAAAATTCCAGGAAAAATAACTACTTAAAGAAAAATGAATTAATAAAAATATAAAAGTACAGAAGTAGAAACATGAAAGAAGTATATGAGTAAAATAGAGAAAAAATACACAAATAAAAACATGAAAATACACAAATAAAAACATGAAACGAGTAAGTAGAACTGATAAGTGTATAAATTTGTAAATTTTCCTAAAAATTATAAATAACTTTATGTTATAATCTAACCAATACCTTCAAAATGGCATATCTACTTGAGATCGCAATCATTCTTGTTTTGATCGCACTCAATGGCATACTTTCCATGTCAGAATTTGCCCTTGTATCTGCCAAAAAAACCCGCCTGAAACAACGGGAGGAAGAAGGAGATAAACGGGCAGCTGTTGCACTTAAGCTTGCGAATGAACCAACTCCGTTTCTCTCGACAGTCCAGATAGGAATCACTCTTGTGGGGATCTTTGCAGGTGCATTCAGTGGAGCTACTCTATCAGAGGAATTTGCAGTTTACCTTGGAAAATTCCCTGCCCTTTCTCCGTACAGTAATGCGATCAGCATCACTCTCGTTGTGCTCTTAATCACCTATTTGACATTGATCTTTGGAGAACTCGTTCCGAAAAGGCTTGCACTCAATAATGCGGAGTCAATTGCCTCCAGCATGGCAAAACCTATGTTCTATCTATCTGTTATCGCAAGACCGCTTGTGGTAATTCTCAGTAGTTCTACCGAAGCTGTACTCAGGTTCATGAAAGTCAGGAAAACTACGGAACCTCCGGTAACAGAAGAGGAAATCAAGATTATGTTTGAGGAAGGAACCAGAGCCGGAGTATTTGAGAAAGCAGAACTAAGCATGATAGAAGGCGTGCTTGAAATAGGTGATCGCCGCGTAGATTCCCTGATGACGCATCGCACTGATCTAATCGCGCTTGATCTCGAAGACCTGATCGATGAAAACCTTCTAAGGATGATCGAAAGCGGTCGATCCAACTTTCCGGTATACGAGGGAGACCTAAACAACATTGTCGGGATGATCTCCGTAAAAAAAGTTCTTGAGGAATCTGTGAAAAGAGGTACTGTTGATCTCAAAACACTGGTTACAAAACCTCTTTTTGTACCTGAAAGTGCCTCAGTCCTGAAGCTTCTCGAATTGTTCAAGGGAACCGGAGTGCATATTGCCCTTATAACTGATGAATATGGGATTATTCAGGGTGTAATAACCCTTTATGACATCCTTGAAGCTATTGTAGGTGAGATTCGCTCCCTTGGCGAGCCAGTAGAGACCGAGATTAGTGTACGGGAAGATGGTTCCTGGTTGATCGACGGGAATACACCCATTGAGAAAATTAAAGATGTTCTATCTGTTGATACCTTTCCAGGGGAGAGACTGGGGTATTACCGGACAATAGCAGGGCTAATTATCTTTATCCTGCAACGGATTCCAGAAACCGGGGACCACATTATTTTAGGGAAACTGAGGTACGAGGTTGTGGATATGGACGGCAATCGAATAGATAAAGTACTGGTAACGCCGTTTCATCTGAATCCTCAAGGTTGAATGCTGCCTTTTACTGTCAAGAAAATGAGTTTTAGATTATAAAAACGGAATGCTACTAAATATTCCAGAAATTTAAAAAGAAATTAAGAGAATTTCGACAAATCACGATTATGTCGAAAAAAGATTTATCACGATCTGGATGTCCGAAACTCTCAATCCTGTTTTTTATAGGCCTAAATCGAATCAGGCCTTTAAAAAGTTTATTTGTTGCATGTGGTCTTTTCAGAGTTGTATTTATTGCATGTGGTCTTTTC
>DUGT01000185.1:61325-62717 GCA_013331275.1 Methanosarcina sp.
TTGCATGTGGTCTTTTCAGAGCTGTATTTATTGCATGTGGTTTGTTCTGAGTTGCCACTGCAGTTTTTTACACAATCGGTTCCATTACAATTTTCTGTAATGTTGTCGCAGCATTCTCCTGTGCAATCCTCTCCGCAGGTTTCTTTACACTGGTTACAGCAATCGCCTGCGCAATCTACTGCGTTACAGTTTTCAGTACAGGCATCGCAACATTCTCCTGTGCAATTCTCGCCACAGGTTTCTTCACACTGGTCACAGCAGTTGCCTGAACATTCTGTTTCAGTACAGTTATCGCAACAGTCTCCAGTACAGTTTTCGCCACAGACCTCTGAGCACTTATCACAGCAGTCGCCTGCGCATTTAGTCTCGGTACAGTTGTCGCAGCATTCTCCTGTGCAGTTATCGCCGCAGGTATCTTTACATTGATCACAGCAATCGCCTGAGCAGTTTTCCTCGCTATAGTTTTCAGTACAGGCGTCGCAGCATTCTCCTGTGCAATTCTCTCCGCAGACTTCTGAGCACTTATCACAGCAGTTTCCAGTACAGTCTGCCTTGTCACACTGGGATGAGCTGTACTTATAAGAGTAGGTAGAAGGTGTCTGAGCATGACATGCTGAGGCTGCAGAAACTCCCAGAGTCAATATCGTTAATACAACAAAAACGGACACTATAGTTTTCCAGATTGATTTTCTGTTAAAATTCACTTTTTTCCTCCTATTTTCTTCATTTGATACGAAAACACTCGTAATCAGGAACTCACTGGGTAAATTAATATATAAATACACTTACTTTTATATAATCTTATAAAAATCGATAACAGAACTTAAAGCTTTATAATGCTTTATTTTCAAGCCTGAAATATTATAATAATATAAATTGTGTTTAACTATATCTCCCGTCAGTCAAATGTTAAATATAAGTCCCTTCAGGATTTCATGTCCGCTAAAATCTTAATACAGTCTTCTACAATTAAACAAGCCTACAGTCTAAGGCCTTTTTTATATACCTGAGCTCTTAAGCCCCGAAATTCTCTTGGAGGCTCAGATTTCCTATATTTAATGAAAAAGCAGGATAAGAAGCACCATATCTGTCTCCTCATTTTAATGTCTGACGCTTTTACTTTGATAGTTATAAAACCCAGCCAGACCAGAGTTTTCTGAGAATGACTTGAGGATGTAGAGATGCAAGAGAAAGGTGTTTCAAAAAATATTGACGAAATAATAATTCTGGTCGTGAAACATCGACAAAAATAAGTGTATAGTGCAGATAGCTGAATGAATATTGTCGAGAATTATAAGAGAGAAGGAGGTTATAATAAAAATATGCCTATAAATTATTATAGTACTTTGTTTTCTCCTCACTCTCTTCCTTCATTGCTCTTTTATTTCATTG
>DUGT01000185.1:62909-68492 GCA_013331275.1 Methanosarcina sp.
CTATTTTACAATTTTTCTACTTTTATTCTTCCTGGGTATGTTCCAAGATCCAGTTTCCTATAAATTCCAGAGCATCCGGAGAAATTGTTTCTTCGATTTTTGCGTACTCTGAGGGAGACCCTGTTTTAGCGGTCTGGAACAAATGGTTGAGGCCTGGCAGTTCTTTGACTATGTAATCTTTATTACCACCTGCCTTGAGAGCATCATCTATAGCCCTGAGGTTTTCTTCAGGCGGAACCTGAAGGTCTTTTTCGCCGGTTATGGCAAGGACAGGACATTTGACTTTCATTAATGTTGGCCTTGGATCATAAGTAAGGAAAAAGCGCATCCATGGTGAGGTGAGTGCTGTTACTTGAGCGTCAATGACAGCTTCGGAATGGCCTGAATTTTCTGTTTTCTGCCCACTTGTGTTCGCTATTTCGGTCCTTAGAATTTCCCGAAGCTCTTCCTCAGCTGCTGTGTTATTCTTTTCTTCTTTTACTACAGAATACATTCTTCTCATCAGAGCTTCATTTTGTGCGATAGTCTCATTGCTTGCTCCTTCGGCTCTTGCAATCCGTTCACTTTGCATGTAAAGAATTTCCTCTCCGGTCACCCCAGGTGCTGCCATCAGTACAATGAATGCGATATCTGGAGACTTTACTGCTACCAGAGGTGCAATTAGTCCTCCTTCGCTGTGTCCAATCAGTCCGATTCGGCTCGGATTGATCTCCTTGCGACTTTTGAGGTATTCAACTCCTGTGAGTACGTCTCCAGCAAAGTCCTCAGTTGTATCCTGTGAAACATTTCCGGTAGAACCTCCAATACCTCGATCATCGACCCGAAGCACTGCAATTCCCTGGCGTGTCAGATAATCCGAAAGTACAAGGAACGGGCGATGACCTGCAATTTCCTCGTTACGATTTTGCTGGCCTGAACCCGTTATGAGTATGACTGCCGGAAAAGGCCCCTCTGACTGCGGAAGAGTTAAAGTTCCTGCCAGCTTTACTCCTGCTTCTTTATTTTCATAAACAACTTCTTCTTCGGTATACGGGTACGGCTTTACGGAGTCCTGCTCTCGGTGCGTATCAGGAGCTTTCTCAATTCTGTTGAGTACAAGTGGAAAAACTGATCCTGCCTGTTTCCATTCTCCCTCTATGGTTTTGTTATTCTCCTTGTATATCCCTTCAAAACTTCCCGGTATGGACTTTACTCCAAGGTTCAAGTTACCGTTTTTATAACTAACACTCTCAACAGGTATACCGCTTACTCCCTGATCAGGGCTGTCCATACTGGCATTGATGGACCCATCAGGATTAGTAGAAATATTGAATACAATCCTTAATTCCAAGCCACCTGGAACTGTTAAATTTCCCATCCAGATGCCTTCAATATTCTTGAGATCCCCAGTAATATCACTGTTTATGTCGTTTAGTTGTGAACCGTTTTGCTTTGATCTATCTGACTGCGAAGTACATCCAAGAATTGCTACAGTAATACTTAGTAGGACTGCATAAATTATAATTTTGCTTTTTATAATAATCCCTCTCTCTTACAAATTTTCTTTGACTCCTATGTTTAATTTTATCAGATTTATTTTTAAATTTGGATTCTATTGTTTTTCAACTTTTTTACCTAGACAAAGCTACAGCTGTTAGAACCTGATCAATCCAAATTCGGTTACTGAGAAAAGTAGCGCGCCAATCTGATATCTTTGCCAATTATTCTCGATTATTATACTCTATTTTATTATACTCTATATTATTATAAAGAGATTAGATTCCACCTCGGTCAGCCAAGGAAAGAAATGTAAAAACAAACGAAAACATAATTCCTGAGAATCAAACTCTCGCCAGTAAAGACCGAAAAGAAGTATTTGTTCAAAACAACAAATTATTCAAAAGAAAAATTCATTCAAAATAATTTATTCAAATGAAAAACTTGTTCGAAAACAGTCAAATAAAAGAGGAATTAAAGGTTCAAAAGGAAGATTGTTCGGAAAAAATAAGTTAAGTTGTTGGAAGGAAAACTATGTTATAAAAAGAGTAAATGAAAATTTACCTTCTAAGTATCATTGTTCTCAGGCGGTCAGCGGCACTTGCGGACTTATCAGCGATGCCTCCTATTTTTTCTACAAGCCCTATGAGGTGGCAGACGCCAGCGCCTCCGAGCGCTTCTTCATTTTCGAAGATCTTTTTTAGGAGAGAAGTTTCAAGAACATCCACATCATGTTCCAGTCTTTCGACTTCAGGGATAATGGTCATAGTTTCTTTGATTTCTTCCTTGCTGAAAGAAGTTGCAAGAAGTTTGTAAAGCGCGCCCGCAAGTTCATCGTAAAGCCTTGCAGTCTTCAGGGAGGTGCCCATTAGTTCCAGAAAACCTTCCTTGATTTCCTCAGGTATATCCTTACAAGGCCGAAGGGTCATCCAGTAGGCAGCCGCCTGGGCATAATCTGCAATAGAATCCTGCTGCTTAAGGAAGGAAAGGAGATCTTTTTTATTCACGGGCAGCCTTATTAATGAGGGAATGCTGGCCCTTATCTTCTGTTTGAGTTTATCAGCCTCGTGCTCCAGTTTGTCAATCTCATCTGTTCTCTCCTCCAGGATGGACTGATTTCCTGCACAGTAGGCTTCCATTGCTTCAGCCAGCTTTTCAACTGCCAGCACTCCCTTTTTTGCGTGTGCTTCCAGAGGCACAAAGGGAGATTCAGCAACCACGTCAAGGACAGAACGGATGTAGTCTATCATAAAAAGATCACCTCTAATCCTATAAAGATCAATGCTGATGTAAGGGCGGCTATAGGAACTGTTGCTACCCAGGAAGAAATAATTTTCCAGATCACACGAAGGTCAACGGCTGCAATCCCGCCTGCAAGTCCAACTCCTATAACCGAACCGACAAGTGTATGGGTAGTCGAAATCGGAAGCGAACTGTAACTGTGAAGCAAAACAACTGACGCTGTTGCAAACTGGGCAGAAAAACCACGTGTAGGAGTTAGTTCCGTAATCTTTGAGCCGATTGTTAGAACCACTTTATAGCCCCAGGTGGCCATTCCTATTACCATTCCAAGGCCTCCCATTAAAAGCACCCATAAAGGAATTCCGGCTTCTACTCCTGATACCCCCATAACCTTAAGTGCTGCACAGAGAGGGCCAATCGCGTTTGCTACGTCATTTGATCCGTGCGCAAATGCGATATAACAGCCTGTTATGAGCTGTAAGGATATGAATTTTTTCTCAACAAAAGGCAGGTCTATAGCTCTATGAAGATAAATCCTTCTTATTACGGAAAAGGTGAGATAAGCAAAAATTGCTCCCAGAACTGGAGATATAAACCAGCTGGCAACAATCTTAGTAAGTTCTCCCCAGTGGATATCAGAAAAAGAGATAGTTCCGTTATAAACCAGGATCAGCCCGAAACCGAGCACTGACCCAACTATGGAATGGCTGGTTGAGACAGGAAGGTTATAAAATGTGGTAAGAGTGACCCAGAAGCTTGCTGCAAGAATCGCAGCCAGCATCCCTACCGCTACCATATTCGGATGAACTTTGCCGATTAGATCGATGGGAACAATTCCGTTTGCAATTGTCTGAGTTACTCGGTCACCAAAGAATACGGCGCCTAAAAGTTCAAAGATAGCAGCAATAATAATCACTTGTTTGATTGACAAGGACCCTGTTCCAACTGAAGTTCCCATAGCATTTGCGAGGTCGTTTGCCCCTATATTCCAGGCCATATAAAGGCCCGCTAAAATAAGCGCTATGATAAGTAAATCCATTTTTTTCTGCTCCAGAAATCTTAAAATTCAAACCTGTTATAGTAATTATAACGATAATTATAAAATACATATTTTTAGTTTTCATATTAAAGATTTTATCAGTTTCGTTGTCCAGAATTTATTATTTACATTAGTCTCTGAACGTTTCTCTTAATTTCAAGCGTGTGGTATTTCAGACAATTTCATTATATTTTATAGTTTCCATATATTTTCGAGCGCTCTATATAATCTATAGACCTATATACCACTATTTTTGGTATATTCATTTTCTTTTCCTCAGGGTTAGCACCTTCAAATCTCCAATCTGAAGATAACAAGGACAAACTCTAAGAGAACAAAACTTTTCCGTTATTCAAAATAACAAAAAGTTTTTATTCGAATATGTCTTTTCGGGATTTTAGTAAAATTTAGGAATACAGAATAATAGATAAAAATTTTTTCAGGCTTCAAGCTCATGAAAATCCTGATCTTTCAATTCTTTTTTCCTTATATTCTCTCTCAGTAGATCGAGAACCTCTTCATCCGAAACATCGTACCATTTTTCGTAAGCCTGGGCGACAGCCCTGAAATAGGCAGGAGTCTCAATCACCACGAATTCGTCTACCTTCTTCTGAAGCTCTTCTGCAACCTCCCTTCCTGCTACAGGCACTGCAACCACAATTTTTCCGGCTTTTCTGTTTTTACAAAGTTCAATGGCTGCCCGCATTGTAGAGCCCATTGCAATGCCGTCATCAATAAGAATTACGATTCTCCCTGCAAGCTCAGGTAGGGGATTTCCTCCTCTCAAAGCTTTTATTCGTCTTTCAATCTCAGCAATTTGTTCCTGTTTTATCTGCTCAATGGTTTCTTCAGAAAGCCAGTAGTACGCATTTTCTAAAACAAAAGTGCTCCCATTCTCGGCTATTGCCCCGAATCCGGCTTCAGGATTATCTGGGAAAGGCAGTTTTCTTGCAATAATGAGAGAAAAATCGGCATCCAGCTTCGCTGCGACCTGCAGTCCAACTTCCACTCCCCCACGTGGAATAGCAAGAATAANNCTCCCATTCTCGGCTATTGCCCCGAATCCGGCTTCAGGATTATCTGGGAAAGGCAGTTTTCTTGCAATAATGAGAGAAAAATCGGCATCCAGCTTCGCTGCGACCTGCAGTCCAACTTCCACTCCCCCACGTGGAATAGCAAGAATAATAGGATTTTCAGTCCTGTATTTTTCAAGAGCTTTTGCAAGCTTTTCTCCTGCATCTTTACGGTTTTTGAACATATTTCCACCTTATATTGAGAAATTACTCCCTATATTGAGAAATTACACCTCGCATTCCGAAACTGCGCCTTTTTTCCGCCGAATTTCAAAGTTAGACTATCCTCATAGGCCGCCTGTAAATCTCGACTGAAGAGCCTGAAGGAAGAGTCATTTCTGGTAAACAAAGTTCCATAACTTTGTTTGCAACATCTTCGGGCTTAAGAACAGGTTCATCTGAAAAAAGCGAGTGGTACATGCCGGTATTCACACCTGCAGGACAAACTGCATAAACCTGAAGCCCACCTCCTACTTCGTAAGCAAGAGACTCTGTAAAACCAATTACTGCAAATTTTGAAGCGCAATATATCGAAAGCTTCGGGATACCATGTTTTCCTGCACCAGAGGACATATTTACAATCCTGCCCTCTCCCCTTCTAAGCAGATGGGGAAGAGCATACTTTGTGCAGAGAAACATGCCTTTTACGTTTGTATCCATAATCTCATGATATTCTTCGGTTGAAGTCTCCACAAGATATTTCCTGTATGCTACTCCTGCATTGTTCACGAGGATGTCAATTCTTCCAAAAGC
>DUGT01000185.1:68605-68767 GCA_013331275.1 Methanosarcina sp.
GATGTCAATTCTTCCAAAAGCATTCATTGCCTTTGAAACCATATCAATGACTTCCTCTTCATTTCGAATGTCAGTCTTTACCGCAAGAGCTTTTCTACCTTCCTTTTCCACCAACCTGGCAGTTTCTCGAATTTCCCTTTCGGTTCTTGCGACAATTACAAT
>DUGT01000185.1:69054-69198 GCA_013331275.1 Methanosarcina sp.
TCTATCTCTTTTAAAAACTGTCCATTTCTTAAAAGGAAAAGGTAACTCCTACAAAAGAGTGAAAGAAGATCTGGCAAAGAGATGCTGTAAATTATAAATCTACAAGCCACCTGTTATAAATCTGCCAGAACTGCTCCAGATTGC
>DUGT01000185.1:69477-69815 GCA_013331275.1 Methanosarcina sp.
GAAAATAATGACCTGTACATATCCGTATCCACAGCACCCGGGCAGACAGCGTACACTTTAATTTCTCCTTCCAACTCGGAGGCAATGGATTCCGTTATTCCGTTTACTCCAAACTTAGATGCGCAGTATACGGAGAATTCCGGAAGCCCGTGTAACCCTCCTACTGAAGATATATTGATAATTTTTCCGTTTTTACTCTCTTTTATGTATGGAATCGCATATTTCGTACAGAGAAAAACTCCTTTTAAGTTTGTATCTATGATTTTTTCGTACTCTTCGAGAGTTGTTTCCTCCAGTCTCCTTTTATATGCCACTCCTGCATTATTGATAAGTATGTC
>DUGT01000185.1:69928-70131 GCA_013331275.1 Methanosarcina sp.
CCTGCATTATTGATAAGTATGTCAAGCTTACCGCATTTGTCAATTGTCATTGAAATCAGGCGCCTTACGTCTTCTTCGCTACGTACATCAGCCTGGATAGCCAGGGACTTACTGCCCATTTCTTTTAATTTATCCATTGTTTCTTTAATTTCACTCTCGTTCCTTGATGCAATGATGATGTTTGCTCCCTCTTTTGCCAGAGC
>DUGT01000185.1:70234-77613 GCA_013331275.1 Methanosarcina sp.
TTTGCTCCCTCTTTTGCCAGAGCAAGGCAGATAGCTCTTCCTATCCCTTTGCTTCCCCCGGTTACAAGAGCTGTTTGACCTGCTAAACTCATTGCTACTCCCTTTATTGGTTTATTTTTATCTAATTGTTTTTTATTAAATAAAAGATAAAACGGATAAAAAAGGGATATATTTTTGGAAATTTAGTTTCTGAAAAAAGATTCTTCAAGTCAGTGAGCAGTATTGAAATCATGTGACTGTAACCTTGGTAAATCTCCATCTAGCTATAAGAAACATTATTGTAGCGAAAACCAGAAGTGCAATAAAGGAAGCAACAGCTTCTTCTTGCGTGTAAGTGTAACGAATGCCTATTGACGAAAAATCACTTCCTATTGCAAAATACCTGATCCCACTGACCAGATGGGTAAGTGGGTTGATTGTGGATAGCGCTCGGAGAAGAGGAGGAAAAGAGTTAGCCGGATAAAGTGCATTACTCGTGAAGAAAAAAGGCATGGTTAGCAGAGTTATTACGGCCTGCATCCCTTCCGGACTTTCCATAGTTATTGCGATTGCGGCTGACAGGAAAAGAAACCCCAGTGAAAATGCTCCTATAAAAAGCGTGATTCCAATCAGTGAAATCAAAATCTGTGTTGCTGTGTAGCCTTCAAAAAACTTGACTCCAAGCAGAAGCCCAAAAACCATTATAACAGCTGCCTGGATAAAGGATTTTGTCATGGCTGAAAGACCTATTCCCACAATTATATGAATTCTTGGTAGAGGACTTGAAAGGGTCTCTCGCATAAGCCCCCAGTTTTTGTCAAACAGCAGTACTGTCCCCCCAAAAAGGCTTGTAAAAAGCGTGGTCATGGCAATAACACCTGCACCTATAAAAGTCAGGTAGCCCACAGCTCTTACTCCGGGGACAGCCGGCATTGTTGCAGTTAGTCTATCAAAGTTGTTTGACATTGCTATCCCAAAGAAAGCTAACCAGAGTGCAGGCTGGATAAGAGAAGTAAATAGGAGAGTACGAAATCGGACAAACCTCAGCATATCTCGCCAGTATATAGTAAGAAAGCCTTTATGCATCTCTTAACGCCCTCCTGGCTTTACCACAACAGTTTTTTCGGTTCCGGTATCCCTGAGCTCCCTTCCTGTATAGTGAACAAAAACATCATCCATTGACGGTTTTTTGAGGTTTACGACCCTGATCTTAATTCCCCCTTTCTGAAGTTTTTCCATGATCTCAGGTAGCAGGTGGGTACCATCCACATTGACCATGACAATTATTCCTTTCGATTTGTCTCTAACCCCTCTTACAGTATCAAGTCTCTCTAAGATGTTTGAAGCTCCCTGGTTATCGCTTGTTTCAAGATATATAATGTCCTGACCAAGTGCGTTTTTCAGTTCCCATGGTTTGCCTGTGGCAATTATTTGTCCATGATCTACAATACTTATATAATCGCTGAGCTGGTCGGCTTCGTCCATATAGTGAGTTGTCAGAAAAATGGTTGTACCCTGCTGATTTATGTCCCGCACATACTCCCAGATTCTTATTCTTGTCTGAGGGTCAAGCCCTATTGTAGGTTCGTCCATGAAAAGCACTTTCGGGCGAGTCATCAATCCTCTCGCAATCTCAAGCCTTCGCTTCATTCCGCCGCTCAGATGCCTTGTCAGAACATTCCTCTTTGCTTCAAGCTCGACCAGACTGAGCAGTTCGTCCACACGTGCCTGCCTTTGAGTTTTTGGCATGGAGTAGAGCCTTCCATGGTATTCCAGAATTTCCTGAACAGTCATATCTCTGTCAAGAGTCAATTCCTGAAAGACGATTCCTATCGATTCTCTCACTTTTTCAGGCTCGGTCCTCAAGTCATGGCCTGCAATAATTACTCTTCCTTTCTGCATAGGCAGGAGAGTAGTAAGAATATTGATTACAGTACTCTTCCCAGCTCCATTGGGTCCGAGAAACGAGAAAATTTCTCCTTTTCTTACCTTAAAACTGATATTATCGACTGCTTTTATTTCATCAAAAAAATATTCAAGGTTATTTACTTCTATAATATTGTCTTCCAGAATCAGTACCCCATTTTACTCCATTGACGTTTTCCCTTAGACAGATTGAACCTTCAGTAATAAATAGATTTTTTTCTTTCGTGAATCCCTTTTGTGGAATTTACTCCAGCAACAAAGATATGAGGAATCGGAAATATCACAGATTACTACCTGGAAGCAGGATTTCTGAGTTTCAGTAACCTGATGCTTTCTGCAGTCTCAACAATACTTGTGGTTTTTTCTGGACATACTGGGTATTTGTGGTTTTTCTGGACATTCTGAATATAGTGCGTTATACTGAATCTCATATACTGGATCGAGTCAAAATTTATATTCATTCAAAATAATAAATTAAAAACAAACTTGACGATCTTGAGCTAAGAAAATTCTACAGAGTTGATTTTGGATAGTAATTTAAGGAAAGACCATTGGATAAAGGCCATTGAGTATCTTTGGAAGCTAGAGTTATTGTATACTGAAGGGGGAGTTAAATGATAGAGATTATACCTGGTTTGCCTGATAACGTTGTAGCGGTCAGTGTAAGTGGAGAGGTAACTGGAGACGACTACAAAAATGTATTAATTCCTGCTGTTGAAGAAAAAATAAAAAAGTACGGGAAAGTCCGTATGCTTTACCAGCTGGACGAGGAACTCGAGTGGTTTACCCTTAACGCTATGCTTGAGGATGCCAAAGTTGGTATACAGAACATTACAGCGTTTGAAAAGATAGCAGTTGTCTCAGATGTAGACTGGGTGAACAGTGCTGTTGGGATATTCAAGTTTATTATTCCCTTTCCGGTGAAAACGTACAAGAACGAGGAACTTTCTGAAGCAAAAGCCTGGATCAGTGAATAAACCGCTGACCCGAAACCGTTGACCCGAAACCGTTGCGCCGGTTTATCACGCCTATAGGGTTTGGGGATAAGTTTTTCAAATCCAAACGTTACTGGGTTTTCGCTCAAGCCTTTTTTGAAAAGGCTTGCGACTAGGCTTTTATTTTCATCGCCTCTTATTTTTGCGTACCGAAATGGCGGGTGGTACTTCTTTGAAAGTGATATATTCTTCTAGGTCTGATTTTAGAATCCTTTCGATCTCGCTCCAGTTGCTATCTCTGGTTTCGGTAAACATGTACCCGAAGTAGCCGCGTTTTTCGTGGTCCGCTTTTCTGAGTTCCAGGGGTTTTTCGAAGTCCGAAAGCAGTTTTTCGTAATTAAAAGACTTTACTTCCTTCAAGTCGAGGTCTTCCGATTTGTTCAGCATAACAAGGCAGAAACTCTTTCCTTCTCTATCTGCAAGAACCTTGTCCCAGTCCGGTTCGAGCTGTTCCATAAAGTACCTGTAAGTGTTAATCCCATATGCAAAATATGCAATATCAGTCACGCACAGGCCGGCAAAACGCATAGGGTTCAGTTCAATCGGCTGGATTCGTCTGTCTTCAGCTATTCGAAGTTCCAGATGAAGGGGAAAATTCCTGAGTCCGGCCAGCTTTCCGATTTCGTTTAAAAGGTCCTCAATGGCTTCCCTGTAGATTTCTATAACTGTTTTCGAAGTGAAATATATCCTGTCACTGACATCGTTTTCCGAAGAAAAGATATGTTTGAAGATATTGAGAACTACAGGCTTTCCTGCACGATTGAAATAAGCATCAACTGCAAATTCGTCTCCTTCGATATTTCCTTCGATAATGAAATTCTCCACATTCAGAACCGAAGCCGGATAAAGCTTTTTGATTTCTTCAACTTCAGCCTTTATGGATTTCAAAACCGAATCCCATTCTTCGTTGGTGGAAACTTTATGTACCCCAAGGCTGAAAAACCCCACAGCCGGCTTTATGATGAACGGCTTTTCGATTTCTTCAACCCGGATTTCGTCCAGTTCTTCAAATTTAACACTCTTGAAATATAATTCGGGGTAAAGCCTTTGTAGCAGCTCTCTGAACTTAACCTTGTTTTTAAAAAGCTCGATTTTCTCAGGCAGCCCTGTAAAACCCAAATTTTCCGAAATCCAGCCAACTGAGTTGTCGGAATTGGAATAAAGAGTACACTCACCCTTTTCTTTTATTAATTCAATAAATTCAGCTTCTTCAAGAAGGTTTAGCTTTTTTTCAGTCTTCAGTCCGGCTGCCATTTCGTTTTTCAAAATAGGAACCTGTAATTCCGCAGCAGTATTTTTTAGAAATTCGGAGACGTAGGGGTGGTCGAGGATTAACATTTTCTTTAACCTTTTACTTTCTGCTAAGCTTTTTCAATTATTTAAGCGCTAGTCAATTTGATGAGATATAAAATTATATATATTTTTAATCATTTTATTTAAATTAAATATGTTTTTATATTAGACTGTGATTTTAACTATAGTCATTTACGCAAAGAATTACACTTGAAATTAAACTGGCTTATTTTCCAGATCAATGCATTGTATTTTTAGTTCTTTCTGAGTAGTGAAGTGTAAAAAGTTGAGTTCATAACTATAATTATATAAAATCTACCCAAGTGCTATGGCTTGTTAGTTCTTACATAAAAGGAGACCTTTATGGATGTTGAAGAGCTAATCAAAAAAGCTGATGAATTACGTCGTATGGGAAAATACGAGGAAGCTTTACCAGTTTATGAGAGGGTTCTAGAAGAATGTCCTAATAATGTTCCTGCGTTGATTGGCAAAGTTGTTGTACTTCGGGGTTTAAAAAGATATAATGAGGCTTTAATAGTAGTTGATAAGGCCATTGAAGTTGGTTCTGAATCCACTGAAGAATTGGCTAAAGCATGGAGTAATAGAGGTTTTGTGCTCCGTGATCTAAAAAAATATGGTGAATCTTTAGAGGCTTTTAAAATCTCAATTAGTTTTAATCCGGAAAGTGCTTTTTTATGGAATGCTAAAGGTCTTGTTTTATTAAATCTGCAGAAATATAACGAAGCTGTTGAAGCTTATACTACTTCACTCGATAAGAATTCATTTAAAAATGAACATGTTATAGATGAAAAAGTTAGAAAAGAAATTGTTTTTTCGTTTAACGGTAAAGGCGTTGCTTTTGCAAATTTGGGGCAATTTGATAACTCTATAGAGGCTTTTAATGAGTCAATAAAACTGGATCCAAAATCGGCTTTTGCGTTATCTGGTAAAGCTACTGTTTATCACAGTATTGGAAAACTCGAAGAAGCGTTAAATTTTTTTGAAGCTTCTTTAAATTTTGACTCAACTTCCAGCTTCGCATGGAATGGAAAAGGTCTGGCTCTTTTAAGTCTTAATCAATTTGATACCGCTATAGATTCATTCAAAAAATCAATTTTTTACGATGGTGACTTTATTTCTGCACATAATAATTTAGCAGGACTTTATCTAGATATTGGAGACTTAAAAAACGCTAGTTCAATATTAAATGACTCTTTCTTTAAAGATCCTAACAATTATTTTACTTTGTTCTTAAAAGGAAGAATTAAGCTTGAAAAGCAACAATATGATAGTGCTATAGACTATTTTAAAGAAGCAATTTCATTGAGTACTGGTAGTCCATTAATCTTAATATGGGAAGTTTATGCAAAATACCTCGAAGCAGAAGTTAGCTTTGATTCTAATGATAAAATGTATCAAGACTTAATTATTTCATGCATAAGAGACCTCGAAAAAATAAATACTCCAATAAAAGACCTAAAAAAAACAAACAAATATATTTCTTTAAATAATACAACAGAGTGTTTAAACTTGAAAATATGCGAGAAAATAAGAAAAAAATTATTGATGAGCACACAATCCTTTTTAGTTAAACGTAAATATAATTCGAACATTTCAACTAAATTACTAGCAAAAGTAACTTCCGAGCTTTTGAGATATAATACGTTAAGAATAGAATCATATAATAGTTATTTTTTAGGTTGTTTCTTTTATAAGCTCAAAGACTATTTTTCAGCAAAGGATGAATTCGCAAATTGTATAAAACTCAATTTTGGACCTAAAGTAACTAACTCTGCAGAACAGTTACTTGAAGATATTTGGAACCACAAAATAAATACTTCAATACCAAAGTGGTGGCTGAAGTCACCTTACCACAGTTTTAGAAGAAAGATTACATTTTTATTTTTATTGTTATCTATTTTTGGATTATTATTACCAGAATCCTCATTTTTGTTTCTTTTGATTTTGTATAACTATACTACAAAAATATTAATGCTTTTTCAACCAATTTATGAACTGCTTAATTCAATTTTGCTAATTATATTCTCTCTTTTTTTTACTGCACTATCGTTTATTGATTGGAAAGATAACACAACGCAATGTGCATTCTTATTTGTGTTTCTCTTCTTTTTCTTGGTTTCTCCATGTCTTAAGAGTTTAAAAGGGAGTGAAATCGAGATTGAATTACAATCTCCACAAAATTTTGAACTAACTCCAGGATTGATAGAGAGAAATCTTAAAGATCTCGAGAAGGGCTTGAAGAAATGAACTAAATATATTGGAGATTTTTTTTTGAAGACTTTATACTCAAGTTCAATCTTACCTGATAACTAATTTAGGATGACAGTTATTTAAGTAATTATGAAAATACTTCAAACTCTCTCTCGTCTCTACGTAAATGACCTCCGCTCTGTCCTAGAGTTCTACGAAGACCTTCTAGGCTCCTCCGTAGCCCTGCGCTTTAAAATCCCACAAATCGGCCTTGAACTGGCTCAGATAGGAAATATTTTGCTAATAGCCGGTTCGGATGAAGCTCTAAAACCCTTCAGAAGCACGCAGGCCACTTTTCTTGTCGATTCTCTCGATGAATTCAAGGCTTATCTGGAAGAAAGAGGTGCAAAAATTCTCCGAGGCCCGAATAAGGTCCCAACCGGCAGGAATATGACAGTAAAACATCCCGACGGCTCGATAATAGAATACGTGGAACATTCAAATCCGGCCTGAAAAATAAAAAATAAGCTACAAACTCAAAAATTCTGCTCCATAGCTCCAGAGTCAATATTTTAATTTTTTCACTCTGGCAGGAAAGGTTTTAAACTTATAAATTAACGGAATCTACAACCCATAATCATGGTCTTATAAATTTAACAGGATCATTACCAAACTTTACTGTCACTGATACTGTCAGTGATAATGCTACTGATACTGCTATTAACACTGTTACTAATGCTGCTACTAACAATGTCATTGATTTAGTAATCCAGGAGTTTTCCAGAGGGGGGTAATAATGGTAAGTACTAGTTTCACAAGAGACATTCAATTTCCGCCTTTGCCGCTTGAAGAATGGGGAGATACGAAGAATACATTGCATCTGTTCCTGCAAATCGCAGGAAAGATCAGGCTTGCGCTGTTTCCGAAAATGAACCACTGGTGGCATGTTTCGTTTTATGTTTCCGTGCGTGGGCT
>DUGT01000185.1:77786-80270 GCA_013331275.1 Methanosarcina sp.
CACGTTTTAAGGATTGAGACCAGCGAAGGGGATTTGAAAACCGTGCCTTTAAAAGGGCTTTCGGTTGCTGTTTTTTATGACAGGGTGTTTTCAAGTTTGGGTGAACTCGGGATTATGGTGGGCATCAGGCCGGTTCCATATGATATGCCTGGAGTAGGTATTGAGCCTTTTCCGTCCGATTATCAGCATATGGCCTATGATGAAGAATATGTGAACCGGTTCTGGAGAATCCTTGTACAGGTTTCTTCTATTTTTCAGGTATTCAGGGGCTGGTTTATAGGAAAAAGTTCGCCTGTGCACTTTTTCTGGCATCATGCCGACCTGGCCCTAACTCTGTTTTCAGGTCGACCTGTACCTGTAAAGGAAGGAGCAAAACAGGTAGAACTTGAGGCTTCTTCACATGAAATGATCAGTTTCGGGTTCTGGGCTGGAGACCAGCAAATAAGGGAGCCAGCTTTTTATGCGTACATGCACCCGCAGCCTGCAGGCTTCATGAATGAGCCGCTAAGCCCTAAAGAAGCTTTCTGGAGCCATCAGGCAGGCCTTGCACTGTTAATGTATGAAGATGTACGAAATTCAGCAGATTCGCCGGAGAAAGCGGTCCTGGATTTTCTTGAGAGTGTGTATCAGGCAGGAGCAAAGAGGGCAAACTGGGATATTGAAGCTCTCAGGCTTCCGTCATTCGAAAAGCAACTTAAAGAGCAAGCTCAAAGGCAGCACAAAGAACATGCGGATATACTGGAAAAACTGGAAAGGCCGGACGCTTGAACTTCAAGTTGGAAGAATTGCGAGATGTTTTTACTTGATTTTTACTTTATTTTTTCTTTAATTTTTCCTTTGGTTTTTTATATGAGACCCCTAGAGTAACACTTACTTCTCTATATTTCTTTAACTGGGTATCAAATTCAACCGATATAAGCTGCTAAAAACCGGCATTTTACCAGATATCATGAAAAAAGATTTTTTTCTATCTTTTTATGTGCACCAATCAGTTATAACTGCTTAAATCATAAATTAAAGCTTTAGAAATGATTATTTTCTCAATTTAGCAATTTCATGCCGGTTTTATATAAGTATATTTATATTTAATTTGGCTAATATATAAATTACAGGTTCAAGAATGCCGCAAAACAATCAAGTAATTCTTTCAAAAGCCGGAGGTCAGTAGAAGTTAATCACGAATATCTAAAGTTAGTAATAAGGATCGAGTTCAGGCTAGCGAGTGTAAAATATAAGTACGGAGAGTTAATCTATGATAAGCAAAAAATTTGATAGAATAAAAAGGACTTTTGCCGTTTTGCTGACAGTTTGTTTTGTATTGTCAGTAACGGTTGCAGCAGCAAGTGCAGCTGCTGATAGCAGGAACAAAGATGGATATAATGATGGTTATAATAAAGGTTATGGAGATGGCAGAAAACAGGGCCAAATAGACTGCGATAATTATGGTAGTAGAGAAATCCTCTCGAAAATTCCCTCTCCTTACAACGATAACAGATGGACAAAAAATTACAAAGACAGTTATAATAGGGGATATCAAAAAGGATACATCGATGGTTACAACGGAAATAGGTATACATGCCTAAAATAAGGGATAAGAGCTTTTAGGTATAAAATAAAAAGGTTAATTCCTGATGTGATGCAAATTGCCAGAATGGAAGACTTTTGTAAGAACTCCTATTTGGAGGCCTTTGTGTAAGAACTCCTATTTGGAAGACTTTGTGTAAGAACTCCTATTTGGAGGCCTTTGTGTAAGAATCCCTGTTTTATTGATCTTACCTGGTAATGCTGTCAGTCTTCCAGATTAGTTATTCTTTTACGATCCTTCTGGTAGTTTTTCGGGAATCTTGTTTTTGAATTTTTAAAAATGTATCTGTTTTGATATAAAAGATTGAGTAAAGCAGGACCAGAGCACTGTATTGGTTTTATTGATTTATTTAATCCAAAATAAATAATAAACGATATATTTATCTATTATCTATATTATTATTATAATTTATAGCCGTAGTATTCTATGAACATGGGGAATGTGCTCAATGAGTCAGCTTTAAGGTTCTATATTTGGCTTACCAGGAGCAATTTTGAGACACACTTATTAAAAAGCAAAATTCATCTTGGGTCATGGGAACGAGTCATTAAAACGATCCGAAAAAAGGATAGATCTTATATTCGGAAGAATTCAGAGAGATATTATGCTCAAAATTTTCAGCAGCTGAACCCCGTAACTTCAACTTACAATCCTGAATTAACTGGTAATACTGGATTAACTGGTAGAGATGAACTTGAGGTTCTATATTCTGTGCACTGCTGCTTTACTCGCTTTAGGGATATCTTCCCTCTCCTCAGGAGTACCTTTCTTAGCGGACAGCAACATCACTGCAACAATCCATGGGGCAACATATGCATGGGATACCCTTGAGCCCCTAAATGACACTGTGATTAGTATCAATTCTAATCCTCCTCAGTCAGTACTGGCAAAAGACGGCA
>DUGT01000185.1:80454-82198 GCA_013331275.1 Methanosarcina sp.
AACAATACCGTGATTTATTTAAAAGAAACAACTTTGAAGATTCAAGAGGAAGGGAACTATGTCTTCGATCTCCTGCTTTATCCAGTCTCCGAAAATTCTGCAATGAAAACAGCTGAAGACGAAATAAGTAGTGTCAATAGTGTTAATTCCACCAAAAAAACAAGGACTGACTTTTTTACTGTAAGCTATCTACCAGTAGCCTTTATGGTTCTTATTCTGCTTGGTGGAGGTTATAAACTTTCCAGAAAGCAGAGTAAGATGAAAATAAACAAGCTTCAGGCAGGGCAGTTCAATACATCCGGGTTTCTGGCAAAAGCTCTCGGTAAAATCTCTAGTTATGGAATGAAGCCGGAGTTCGGAGACCTCGGAGAAGCGGTCTTAGCAAAGGAGACAGTACTGGAGTCCGGAGAGTCAGGAATAGGAGTTGCAGATAACTCCAAAATTGAGCCTGCTGACTTAAAAAGATCTCCTCTTACCAAGGATCTGCGAGAAATCCTGGATATGATTAGGGGACATAGAGGTAGAATTACGCAAAAAGAACTACGCAGCCGGCTGGAGTATTCTGAAGTAAAAGTCAGCCTTCTGCTTTCAGAACTGGAAAAAAGAGGACTAATTAAGAAGTTCAAACATGGGCGTGAGAATATTGTGACCTTAATAGATGAGGAACGCAGGGAAAGCTAAAGTTTATACGACTCAGCAAAAATGTAACAGGATGTAATGTAATTAACGTAATGATGCAACGATAACAGTGTGGTGATACACAGGATGTAATGTAATTAACGTAATGATGCAACGATAATAATGTAGTGATGTAACATAATAATGTAACAATTCATTGATCACATTGATCATCAGCTAAGGAATTTTTTGCCTGGAAACTATCGATTTTGCGTTAAAATATATATTAATCTGGGCCTATTTACACGAAACCAATATCTTGTTTCAGTTTATAATTTGTTAAAGCAATTACCAAATATTGAGAAATTGACGCAATTTCTTATTACTCTTAACTTAATCGAAGATCAGTGTGTAATAATTTAATGATGTAGACGATTTAATATCTAACGGAAAAAGAGAGATCAGAAAAAGAGTGAACCAAAGAAAAAGAGAGAATCAGGGAGATTTCACTTTATTCCTCGGGGTAGAAAACTTGTGAATCTCCCCACTTTCTGGGTAGTAAGAATCCTATTGCTTTTGGTCTTACTGCTTTTTAATTGTCTTACTGCTTTTTAATTAAAACTGTTTTTAATCCAGGTCCCTTTCCTTTTAATCCAGATTACTGTTTTTTTATCCAAAGGGGTGTATGGCTAAGTAATCACCATAGTTTACATTTTACCTGTTTATATTTACATAATTTACAGCCAGCTCTGACCATCTATCTCAACGGTACCTGTTATAACTGCCTGTTATAATTGCCGTAGAACTTTTTATAGCCTCCAAACCAGTTCATATACGTTTTAAGCCATTTCATATAAGCTGCGTACCATTTATTGTACCCGCTGTCATGTTTCTTATTGTCCCACTTTCTCTTGTCGTTTTCCCATTTTCTCTTATCTTTATCCCATTTCCTTTTATCGTTGTCCCATTTCCTCTTATCGTTTTCCCATTTTCTCTTATCTTTGTCCCCTTTGTCCCACTTATTCCGGTCGTAGTTATCAAACTTGTTCCTGTTGTCATCCCGTTTGTTCCTGTCATTGTCCCAGGATGCTGCACTTACTGATGCAACTGTCACTGACAGTACAAA
>DUGT01000185.1:82292-87523 GCA_013331275.1 Methanosarcina sp.
ACTGACAGTACAAAACAGACTGCCAGGAAAACCCCCAGTGCTTTTTTCATTTTTAACAGATAATCCACTTCCAAGTTTAGTTGAATACTCTTTTTAATCCAGATTGCTGTTTAATCCAAGGGATATATGTGAGATAATTGTCATCTCATTTTACAGCCAGTTCTCATCATCTTCCGAAGTAGCTGCTATAACTGCTGTAGAATTCGTAGTAGTAGCTGTAGAACTCAGTATATTGACCGTAGAACGTTTTATAGCTGACAAACCAACTTATATACACTTTATACCATGTGGTGTATTCTTTACCCTGTTTCTTGTTGCCCCATTTTCTCTTATCGTTGTCCCACTTTCTTTTTTCGTTATCCCATTTTCTCTTGTCGTTGTCCCACTTAATCTTATAATTGTCCAACTTAATCTTGTCATGTTTGTCAAACTTGTTCTTTTGGTTGTCCCATTTGTTATATTTGAAATTGTCCCAGGGCGCTGCACTTACTGATGCAACTGTTACTGACAGTACAAAACAGACTGCCAGGAAAATTCCCATTATCTTTTTCATTTTCAACACATACCTCACTCCAGAAATTTATTTTATTATTTAATTTATTTTATTTTGATTCATTTTATTATTTCTATCTTCTATTTACTCTGTTACTCGTTTATTACTCGACTTTGTTTTGTACCTTAATTACCTGCTTAATTTACCTAGTCGTTTTTACCAGTTCCAGTTGTCTTGTCGACTACCTGCAACTTGACAATTCTAAAATTCGCCAGATTAAATATAAATATACTTATACTAAAAAATAGCTTAAAAGGGTTTAATTAATCAAATAATAGTTTTAAATGATTTAATCTGCAAAATAAAGGTTTTTAAAATTTAAAAGTCATTTTTACCCGTATATGATGCGTTCAACACTTATAAACAGCTTTAAACTCGGGTTTTAAAGGCAAGTTGCTGAAATCTCAGGTTTATAAGTCCCCAAATATTTCCAAGAAAATTAGGTTGTACTTTTTCCTTAAGTACGATAATAATTTGATTTATGTTTTCGTCTTCGAAGTGCTGCTTACGGTATCGATTATATACTTTTACCTTCTCTATAGGTTTTTTAGACAAAAAGGTTTTAAAGGATTTTTTCAAGAAAATAAGTTTTTTAAAACTTTAAATTTTGCATATAATTATATTTAACTCGTACAATCCTTAAAAAGCCTCTTTATAACCTTATATTTTGAAAAGAATTGATCTATTTGCTTACTGGTAGTTTTCAATGCAAACATAAGAAACCATTTGACGATTATTTTAAGCGTAAGAGCTGTGTGGCATGCAGCTTAACTGAAAACCAGTAGCGTGAGGTTAAAACCTGTCTTTCATTCTTGCTAATTCTCGGACATGGTAAGGTTCCAGAACCTCAGTCAGGTTGTCCTAAGTACTTATATAGTCAGGTACGTGCGCTTTAGATGGATATCCGTAAAAAATCTAATAAAATCAGCAGATTTGGTTGAGAACAGGCCAGTTGATGGTTTTTAAGGTAAAATCGAAATTTATTTTTCAGGAACTAGATATTCATTACATGTAATGAAAAAGTGCATAAACAAACTGCAAAGAAAATTGTAAAAAGAATTGCAAAAAGTCCAATACCAGTTTTAAGCCTCTTGATTATCCTCCTGAGAACTCCATTCGGATCGAATCCAAAATCTATGTGAAATCACATGGTGAAGAAAACGAACCATGTTCTAACGATATGAGACAAATAGCAGTGTCGTGAATTTGCTGTAAATTCAAAGTCAATTTTTTGGACAAAGCGTGTGAAACTCATTTACTGATCTCGAATTTTTGACCCAAAGCATCTCAAAACTTGTAATTTTACAGAAAAAACTTGTACACTGCCTACAGACTTGTACACTGCCTACAGAATACTGAAAACAAAAGATATGAGCAAACGTTAATGGGGATTGGGCATCTGGCTATTGGGGAGTTGGGGGGTATGGGGGGGTTATTAAAAAGAGTTAAAAGGTCTCTTATGACCTTCCCAGATGCCCAATAGCCTAGAGTACTTCATGATATATAAACTTAAAGATTTAATCGCAAATTGGCTAAGCATAGTCAAAATTTATAACAAATAAACCGGTGCAAAGTTTAATATTGCCCAGGAAATACCGTATAGTTCTTGTGTTAAGATGAAATAACAATAAAAACCCAAGTTAAAAATTGGAGACAATTGCTTTTAACTTAAAATTTTAATAATCAACGGTTTTAAGTATGAAATATCCTCTACTGCTATGTTCCAGATGGCTTCAAGATCAAGACCAAAATCGCCATGTACCATTTTGTCTCGCAGATCGGACATTTCTCTCCATGGAATCTCCGGGTGCTTCATTTTTAGGGAATCCGGCAGACCTTTCGTGGCTTCTCCAATAATCTCAAGAGCAAGGATTACGGCATATATGGTTTTATCGTCTATGGAAAAGTCCTCAAATTCAAATCCTTCAATAAAACTCTCGATTTTCTCGATTGAATCAAGAATATCAATCAAGAAATCCTCTGGGTCTCTCTCTTCGGCTTGCATAAGCCATACCTCATTAAGAAGTTAAATCTCAATAGCGGAATATGTTTCTTATCTATTTGTTGTTTTCTACTGTCAATCTGGTAAAAGAGGATCAGGATAAGAAAAACTATCCTTAAAACTATCCTTATAATAACTCTCCAGCAAATTTATGGTCAGTTATCCAAAATAACTCTGATCGGAAATAATAAATCTGCTGGGAACCTCTGTCGGAGCATTTGCTCTGAACATAAAATCACAGGAGTATAAAATCGTGTCTGCAGAAGCTGACCGCTTCAGTTACTCAAGCAACGGACATTGATAGGCGTACCTGATAGTAATCGTTATTCACTTTAATCACATTTGACACTTTTAAATGAAGAAATTTTTCTACCCTTATCCATTCAGCAGAATCAACTGTAAAGCCCTCTCCTGCATTCATGAGTGCTTTCCTCAAAGCAGGATATTCTTCTATTTCACTTTCGGTAGCAACAGCAAATTCATCGGGTGATATTTCGAGTTTTTCGGTTTCGATCCAGTATTCATCTGAGTTCATATGGTTATAAGCCCCAAGAGCAAAAAAACCAGCAGAGATTAGAAAGAGAGCTCCTAAAGATATAGCAAATCCTTTAAGAATAAAACCAGGAGAATAATCCCTTAAAACCAGTATTCCGATCGCAAAAAGGGTCCAGTAAACCAGAAACATTAGATAAATTGATTTCGGAGGATGTATTCCTCTAAGTATATAACCACTCAAGTAAAAAGTAAAAATTCCAATAAAAAAGAATGTTGCATATTTTTGGCATTTTTGCTCTGATCTTCCATAAAACTCCAGTACAAATGGATGCAATACTATTTATTTCTAGACTAGACTGAGAATTTTGATAGCAGCATTAAAATGGTGGGATTAGCCCTTCTTTTTTCTTCAGGAGGCTGAAAACAAACACGCAAAGACATTACACCATTCAGCTGTCTGGCAATCCAAGCCCTGTATTACTTCTTACTGAACTTCCACACTCCATAAAGACAGATCAAACTTTCAAATAATACAAACCTGGAGTAGAGTTATTTTTGCTCGATTCGTTTCCACTTGTGCTTTGACCAGTCATATTAGAATCTACAAAGTTCCCAAAGGCAACTTCAATAGGATATTTTCCTACGTTTACTGTATCTGTAACCTTGTTTGTAGTGGTGTCAATTATAGAGACAGTGTGGCTCGCATAATTTACCACATATACCTTTGTTCCATCTGGAGTGACTTCGATTCCACCAGGTGCCTTTCCTACAGGTACAGTGGCTGTAACCTTGTTTGTGGCTGTATCAATTATATTAACAGCACCTGTAAGTGAATCAGGTCCAGGAAACTGTATCGCTACATATACCTTTTTCCCATCTGGACTGACTGCAACTCCGCGAGGAATGTCTCCTACATGTACTGTAGTTGTAACATCGCTTGTGGTTGTGTCAATTATCAAAATAGTAGCTGTGGAGTCATGGTAAATATTGGAGTTCATCACATATGCCTTTGTTCCGTCCGGACTGAATGCGACTTCAAGTGAGTTGTTTCCTGTATTTATTGTGGCTGCAACAGCGTTTGTAGCTGTGTCAATTACAGAGACTGTACCTGTAAAGTTAGTTGAGTCACCGCCAGAATTCGTTACATATGCCTTTTTCCCATCCGGGCTGACTGCAATTTCTTGAGGATAGGTTCCTACTTTCACTGTGTCTATAACCTTATTTTTGGCAGTGTCAATTACAGAAACAGTGTTGCTACCTGCGTTCACCACATATGCCTTTTTCCCATCTGGACTGACTGCAACTCCAGCAGGATGGTCTCCTACATCTACTGTGGCTGTAACCTTATTTATTGCGGTGTCAATTACAGAAATATTATTACTTTCGTAGTTAGTAATATAGGCAAATGGCGATGCACCTGCTACACCAGCTAATATTAAAATCGTAAGTGAAGTTATTCCCAAAACTCTTATGAGAGTATGCTTTCGATATGTTTTATCATATGTTATTTCTTCCATTTTAAATCCCAACTTATAGACTCATTAAAAAACGATAACATCAGCGGCTCCCTTCTGGATTTGTTCATACTAACACCCTATAAATAAGGAGGTTTTGATAAACCTCAATCTTTGGTCGGTTGTTATATAGGTTCATAGGTAACTGTTGAAAATCAGAAGTTTATCGAACTCTGAGGAATTTTTACCTTATATACATTTGATTTCGGAACCAAAAGCTTCCAGTTAATAACTACCAGACCACTGAGGCTATGATCATTGATTGCCAAAAGTTGTTCCCAGTATCATAATATATCCTACACAAGCTCGAGCATGACCCGAAAATCCACTTCTGAAAGGCCTATTATTGTTGATTTTCAGTAACTGCTTCACCAAAATAAAGATCATAATCTTTCCACGAATGTGTTTTCGCTAATTCCTGTGAGGATTTCTAATAAGTAAGCTGCTGATCAATAGTAGTCCTTTGTGGAGCCGTCGCACCCATTATTCCATAAATGTAATCTTGGGTAAACCATTTGTGTTGATTTTATTTTTCCATTTGGACGTTCGTTTATGGCGATTTCTATTGATTTTTTCATGGCTTTAGTAGCATCAAACGGTTTTGGATTGCACTCAACAAGTTGGACAGTTTGCCCAAGTTTTTTAGGCTCTTCGCTATTTCATGTGG
>DUGT01000052.1:0-7150 GCA_013331275.1 Methanosarcina sp.
ATAAGTAAAGGAAATTATGGTAGATCATGTAGTGAGCTTAGTTTTAGTAAGCGATACAAAATAAAATTTTACTGTAAGTATGCGTTATTTAAAATATATTAGAGTTTTGGAGAATCTTTTTGAGTTTAAATTAAGCGGATGAAAAAAGAACAAAACCTTAAAACAAACTATTTTAGAACAAAATAAAACATACTTTATTAATAAATATTTGTCGAACGAATATTAATTTTTCAAATTTCTTTCAAGGACTTCAGTAGTACTTTTCAGTATTTTGATTCTTGAGTATCGTTTATCGTTTGATTCTACAATAACCCACTGCGCATTTAGTGTACTTGTTTTCCGGAGCATCTCGTTTGCAGCGATTTCATAATCCTTCCATTTGTCCCGGTTCCGCCAGTCTTCGGCTGTAATTTTCCATTTTTTTTCAGGGTCAAGTTGCCGGCTGTTAAAGCGTTCCAGTTGAGTCTCTTTGTCAATGTGAAGCCAGAACTTGACTACAATTGCTCCGGCCTGTGTGAGGATTTCTTCAAATTCATTTATCTCCCTGTAAGCTCTTTTCCACTCTTCCTCACTGCAAAAACCTTCAACTCTTTCTACTAGGACGCGACCGTACCAGCTCCGATCAAAAATTGTTATATGGCCGGCTTTAGGTATTGCTTCGCAGAAACGCCAGAGGTAATGATGAGCCTTCTCTATGTCATTCGGCGAGCCCACAGGAACTACCCGGTAGAGTCTGGGGTTTAGATTTTCTACAAGGCGGTAGATGTTTCCTCCCTTGCCGGCAGCGTCCCAGCCTTCAAAGACCATTATTAGAGGGCGTTTTTTCTCAAAAAGTTCATACTGGAGGTTTGCAAGTTTTTGCTGATATAATTTTTTTGATTTTTTATATTCATCAGCATCCATCTTTTTGGAAAGGTCAACCTTTTCCAGAATGGAATTGTTAAACTGAGAAACTTCTGAGATCTCCATATCCAGATACTTAAGAGTCTGTTCAGCCGGAATTTTAGTTGCCTGTTCAATAGAAGCTTCAATCGCATGGATGACCGTCATCATAATCTTTAAAGTTGCAAAGTCCCTGTCATTAGCTTCCACTATTGTCCAGGGAGCATAAGGCACATCGGTTTTCTCCAGGATCTTTTCGATAAACGGTAGATACTCATTGTAATTATGGATAAAATCAAGATCCTGTTTTGCTTCATCCTCATACTCATCAAATATCGGAATATCATATTTTTTAAGGCTTTTAAAACGTTCTTTATGCTCTTTTTCACTTATATGAAGGAAAATTTTTATTATAAGATACTTATCATCGGCTAGCTGCCGCTCAAAATAGTTTATTTCCTCCAGGTATTTCTGCAGTTTTTCTTCAGATATTTCTTCCCCCATACATTCTATTATCGCCCTGCTATACCAGCTCCTGTCAAAGATTGCACTCTTTCCTCTCACAGGAATCCTGGTCCAGAAGCGTGCAATGAAAGGCTTAAGGAGTTCTTCGTAACAGGGCCTTGTCAAGGTGTGGAAATTGTATCCTCTGGGGTCCAGTGAGAGAATAAAACGATTAATATCTTCGGCCATCCCGGATATGTGCCAACCCTCAAAAACAAGAATAACAGGTATTTTTAATTCCCAGGCTTTTCGCTGGAGTTCTCCAAGTTTGGCTTTTAATATTTTGTAATTTTTTTTGTATTCGTCAATTTCTATTGTCTTGGAGAGGTCAATTTTTTCAAGCATAAAGAGCCCTGCATTTGTTTAAAACTGGATAATATCAGTGTTAATTACTACTGATACAGTTAATAAGATATAACTTATAGAATATAATGGCTTTCTGAGTAATATACTATGTAATCCTGTATTCAGTTTAATTTTGCCTTTTTTGTGTATATTACCTTATTTTTCTATAAGCATCATATTTAATATCCATTTATCAATTTTGATAATTTTTGTTCAGAATATTTTAAAAATAGAAAAATCTTAATTTATAGAAAAAATATTCGTTTCATGGGACATTTATCTTCAAGAGTCTACACTAATAAAGCGAGAATTATTTTTATAAATATAGTTACATAATTGTTTAGCTTTTTAAATGTAGTATTTACTCATAAACAGGTAGACCATACTAAACAGCTCAGTTTTTAGTTTTCTATATATACATATATACTAGTAGTCAATTTAATAATTAATTTGTGATATAGAGCATTTAAAATATATCAACACATATAGTTTAAAAATAATTTTTTATCAAGGTATTTGCGAAAAAAACTGTACCTAACTCAGAAATTCTGTTAAATTCATAAATATATACTTTTCTCAAATTACTACATATATAAGAATATATAAGGCAATTATATAGGCAATTACATAGGCAATTATATGCGTTTTGAAACATTTATTTAACTATATAAAATTTAAAAAAGTTACTCCTATGCTTATGTATGAAACATTTACTTTAAAATATATTGTTAAATATCTTGTTTATACCTCAATTTTTCATATGTGTAGTTTTCTTATAAATATACTAATAAATATGTTTTAAAATATATACTTTTAATTCACAGGTCATTATATAATATACGCTATTAAAAACATACATTAAAATTTATAATATAGTAAATACATAAAAAATGATCCAGTTTACAAAACTGATACTCTATATTTTAAAACATACATTATTATGTTTTAAAGCATACATCAGATTACATATATATAATTATTTACTTTAAATAGTTATATGTATAGCTTCTTTTATCAATTACCCTACGCATAAGATATATTAAAATGGGATATTAAGTTTAGTTACTCAATAAAATAAACATATGCAGTTCATAAACTGTTTGTTAAAAAATTTTAAATCATATTTCAAATTTAAAAATTTACCATTTTTTTCATTAAGATTCGTATTTATGTCACTATAATTATAATATTATTTTTGAATCAAATAGTGTAGACTCACAAAGCTCAATTGCATTAAAAACATATAGCGCAAATTAAATAAGAAAATAAAGTTTTTAGCCATGGTTGTAAATTAATAAACAGGTAATTAATCTTTTTCAGAAGAATAAACTTTTTATTTTTTTATGTGACAAACATTGACTATTCATATAGTATGTGTGTATATTTATTTATCAAATCCTTTCTCTTTTTTCTTTCATGACTTTTTGCGTTTAATGGGGCGGTTGTCGGCCAAATACTCAATATTCATATAGTTTCTGTAATGGTCGACTTTACAAAATAGGAGTCTAGATGATACCCTGTAGAAATTTTCAGTTTTATGCTCATAGTATATATGAATGAACTCATTTTTTAGACTGCTTAAACCTACAGAAATATCTCAAAAAACAAAAATAAAAAAGAATTTTTAATATATGCATATAAGTTATAATTAATGTTGTTTTTATTACAAAAATGAACTTTTGTTTGCTCAGATAAGAGTTTAGAAAGAATTATAAATCACATGGATAGGTGAGACCTGTATGAAGTTTATTTTTGTAACTTTATCTGGTATATCTCTCTTTTTTAATTCCGTTTTTATTTTGATTATAGGTGTATACACGCACATATATTACATAACTAATATGTAAAAGTCTATATATTAATGCACGCTTGTTTTTATGTTTCTATATTTATATAATATTTTTTAGTCCAAATAGTGTAGGACTTATTAAGTGAAAAGGCAGTAAAAAACATAGTAATTACTATATTAAAAAATTTGTCAAGATACGTTATGACTGCACTTAAGATTAATTAATCACATTCTATGTTTTTGTAAATATATATCGGTCCAATAAACCCTCTAATATTCCTGAAGTCGCATAGATAAGAATTCATTAATTGAATAGGATATGAATTTTATTCTAAAATTATCTCCTTAATATTATACTTTGTATATTTAAAATATAATTTTATTAATTATGAATAAATTTATGAAAAATAATATTTTTCTTAATAAAATATTTATATAATAAAAATATTTTTTTCAATGTGTTTTTATATTGTTACAATTAATAAATATAAAATTAAAATGTTTATTTAAGAACTATCAGAAAAAACATAGAAGGTTTGTAACTAAATTATAGTGCCAGCTCAAGGTCAAATATTTCTTCAAAAAGTTTGTATTTTTTGCGGGCTCTGTACAGGTACTGACGGATAGGAGTTTCATCTTTTGCCCTGGCAAAAAGCGCTTCGATTTCCCCTCTTGAGAAAACAGCTTCAAGTTTTTTTATAGGAATCGCCTCCAGTCCTTTCAAGTCATCGATCCTCTGATTACTTATAGGAATCGGAATTGGAAGCAAGGATATCTGGATTTCATCAACCCAATTCCATTCAGAATCATAAATATTTGCATAAAAAGCCCCGCAAGATATGCATTTTGTTACTACTACAGTTCTCTCTCCAGCTACATGATAGCTGAGGCTCATAAGTATGGAATTGCAATTGGTACAATTACCGATCTCATTTTCTTCCAGGCTATAGGCATGTATCAGTTTCTCTCCAACATATAGATCGTTTTCCTTAAGATCGTATCTGTACTCCATATCATTCGCTCCTGGATGAGGCCGAGAGAGTTAATACTATTGGTTTTTGTACTCTTCCTTATTTCTTTACTTTTTTTCTTTGTAAAGGTTATAAACCTATTAATATTAATCGGGTACATATACTCCTCATTTTTGAGGGATTTTATAAGGTTTAAGTTAATAAAAACATACGTTTTTATTTTTATTTCATAACGCTTGTTGTTGATTAAGACAAGTTTCCAGAAAAATACTACAAAGAAAGGAGAAATCATAAATATTATTCATGTAATTGAAAACAGTTACATAAATATTTTATCGATTTATGGATTTTTTGCTCAAAATATCATTGATCAGTTTCCAATCATTAACTTGCTTTTTAAATTATATCTAAATACATTCAGAATAAAATACTCTTTTTGTTAAAAATATTTTATCTTAGATATACATAATTAAACCATAGTTAGATAACAGTAGCTACTCAGCCGATACAAACGTGTGTACGGTATTAATTTTAGTAAAAGCAAGGAATCCAAAGCATAACCTGAGGGAAAGGAAAAAACATAGTCAATTGCCAGTAGTTTAGGAAAATCAATTTACAGAAGTTTGTAAATTGAATTTTAAGAAAAAGGGTTATCGATTCTGTTTCATATAGAATAGTTACAAATAATATTGTATAATCATAGAATAGATTATAAATTGTCAAGTATGCTAACGCTAAAAATAACATATCAAGGACATTTATAAAAGTACCTTCGTTAAAATTAAGAGAAAATTTTGGATTGACTAAAGAACTGGTTGCACTGATAATTTGTGTAACATATTTTTGACTACGTTCGTACAATTTCGATTTCAAATTTTTAGTGCTGCCTGTTTAAGTGTTTGTATCAAAATGGATCAAGTAATATTAATCACCACGAAGGTATCACTGAAAGTATGCTTTTTATTCTTAAGACTGTATAAAACCTTTAAAATAGAAAATATATACTATTAATATTAATTTCCTTTTACAAAACTTTTTTACTTTAAAGATGCTGGTATTTCACCTATTCATTTTTCACTCTTACCTCCTTGACTATCAGGCTTATATCCTTATTATCAGTTATATCTACTCATTATCAGTCTTATTATCAGTTTTATCTACTTACAATCAGTCTCATTATTCTCATACCAAGTTCATCACTTCAATTTTATTCCAACACTCTCCATTGCAACCTAAAATTTTATCTTGTTCTAATAGATTACCTTTAAATTTTATAATAAAAGAACCCTGGTCATATAACAAATTATTAGAGATTTCCATAATAGATTAACCATTTAACTTTAGGCTTCTTATTGTAATTCAAAAAATTGAGTCATTACTTAGAACAAGTAAATATTGGACCAGTAAAAATTAGGCCTTTCCGGAAAATTAAACGCAAACTTAATATGTTATTATAAGAGAATAAGAGTGTATTTAAGTAAATATATTACGTAAGTGTTCAAATTTACTTTCAAAAATAAGAGTTTTTTCAATTTAGACATATGTATGTCTTTTATTAAAAAATTAAAAAACATAAAAATTATAACATTTATATCGAGAGCATTTAAAAGTATTTAAATCATGTCAGGTGCGGGTGGAGCACAAAAACCGATATATCAGAGGAAGAATATAATACGTATAAAAACTGGATTTGAAGTAAAATGAAATTGTTTATGGATATCAACTTTTTTGTGTCCATCCCCCTCACAACGAATAAATTTAAAAATCTATATATAGAGCTATAACTTACATAGTTTACTACATCAGTAAAGGTGGTAATTAATGGTATCCATCCGAGCTAAAATTAAATCCAGGTTAGAGAAATTTCTAGAAGTTGATTCCAGTGGATATCGAAGGGCAATCCTGTGTATCTTCATCAAGGTAAAAAAAGCGACTATTGACGAACTGCATGAAATGCTTGCAAGTAAGTATAATGTATCTCGGAATACAGTCGCATCCATGGTAGGATATATCCATTCGAAACTTGGAATCCTAAGAGCGCATAAAGAGTCCTATAAAACTCCTATGGTTTACCTTTTGAGAGAAGAGTATATAGACCTTCTAATGAAAATCGTAACTTCACCTAAGTCACCTGCTGAGTTTACGACTTGAAAAGTTTACTATTCACCCAAAACGTCTGATGGACAATGTCACTCGTTAAAAACGCACCCAGAACGGCAACGACTATTGTTGTAAGATCGGATTCCAATTCTCGAATAAGTCACTCAAGGGATCCATATTACACCCTTATGCGGCGCATTTTTCAAGAAGACGCTACTGCTGTCAGAGGTCAGAAGTTCCTGACTATAATAGAAGAACGTCAGGCTTCAGGAAGTGCAATACGGACTGATGAATGGAAAAACCTTCTTGAAGAACTTCAGATAGGGCGCGCCTCATTCTATGCGATGCGCAACAAGCTGCTTGGAGCCGGATTGATTTCGATAAAAGATAAGGAGTACAGGCTTTCAGGTCAGTTTTCAAAGGATCTTTTAGACATGGCCCGCTGGTGGTGGACTGCAGTTCTCAACCAGCCTGAGGAAAACCTTTAAAAGAATAATTCTCTTATTTTCGCTTAACTTTGAAATATTTTAGTTTACATCTCATTTTAATATCTCATTTT
>DUGT01000052.1:7306-9668 GCA_013331275.1 Methanosarcina sp.
TTTAATATCTCATTTTAATATCTTATTTTAATATCTGTTTTAATATCTCATTTTAATATCTTATTTTAATATCTGTTTTAATATCTGCTTTAATATCTCATTTAATTTTGAAATTTCAGACACTTCGGCCGAAAGGTATTTATATATAATCCTCCTTTAGAAGATACGCTTCAGGGCGAAAGAAATGCGCCCCACAACGAAAAATCATAGAAGCCCGGTAGTGTAGTGGTCAATCATGTGGGACTCTGGATCCTGCAACCTCGGTTCGAATCCGTGCCGGGCTATACAACTCTTAATAATTACTTTTTTGATACGAAGATTAGAGTTTCTACTATAGCTTTTATGTTAGTTTCTATGTTAGAGTTTCTATTTTTATCTAATATTAACATTAAATTTTATGTAAATTATTGACAAATATACAATTATATATCCAGCTTGGAAATTAATTGAAAAAACTCAGAAGTAACTAAAGTTCTACAGGAGTAACTAAAAGCTCTACTATGGTTTTCTGTTATAGATTATAAATCTCCAGCTCTCAGTTCTGCAATATATGGATCATAAGCTGCTGTTGAGCGGCCCGAACAACGTGCAATGTAATAATCTGCAGCAATACAAGCTTGCTGCTCACGATTATACTCACTGAAATGCCTTTTTTCTCCAGTCCTGTATGCATATCCTTCACTTAACTGCGCATAAAATGCTTCAACCAGATATTGTGAACCTGTATGTTCCATCTGCGCGACATGAGTTAATTCATGTACAAGCCACTTCATATCGGAGCTGCCTGCTGTAGTGTTAAGCTTTCTATTGAAGTTGATTGTGTGAAAGGTTGTAATTCCCATACCTGAGCATCTTTTCAGCTTTGTCCCCAACCATGCGAGAAATGAAGCTTCATCGATTTGCACCTCCCGATAATTAATTCTATTTCCAAATATGCCTCTGGCCTCCTTTTCTTCTATTTCTGTAAGGCTTCGGGTATTAGTTTTGACAGTTTGCCATAAGTTGTCCATAAACTCAGGGAAGGCACACGTATCGAGAATTTTTGCGATAATCCGGCCAAAATTTACAGCAAGGGATAATAATCCATATCTTATCAATTTGTATAAACCCCCTCTTCTGTCAGGTAAGGTTTTGACGGTCTTCAAAAGCAGCTTTCAAAAAACCATCTTTTTTATTACTTTTTCTCAGGCTCCAGTGCCTTGCCTTCTGATTTCAGCCACTTGAGTTCCAAACCATAATTTCTATATGCACTATGCTGGAAAGCACAGTTTATTACTTCAATTTACAAAGTGCTTGATGCTTTTCTTGAAGTCATTAAGCCTGCATCCATGCTAAAAACACGAGTTTTTCTGATAAAATCTCGTCGTTGATAAATAAAAAATGGCTTGAAAATTACGTATTCAGAGAAAGAAAACTAAAATTGTAGCCTTGGGATATTACTGCATCATTCCTAAAAGTCATGAAAAAGATTAAGAAAAGATTTTTCTGTAAGGAACAATATCTAGAAGAACATACTCTGAAATTTTTTGGTGGTAGAGCCTATCTGCTGTAATTGTTATCTGCAGCACATCGGTTAATTTATTCTAAAAACTTTTTCCCTATTTAACTTTCGGCACTCTTCAGCTTAGAAACTGACATTCTCTAGCTCTAAAAACTCAAAACTATACTTTTATTTTATAATTTATCAAAGATACTAAAGTATATCCAGAATTAAATAAAGCTATTATGGTTTAAAAAATTAATACACATATAAAAATTTTAAATCTGGTTCAGAAAAAATATTTTAACAGAAAAAAAATTGAACGAAAACTAAAATTCAGTATTGAAATGATGCTGATTATGAAAAAGCCAGGATAGTAAAGTCATTTTACAGTTCCTCAGGCATTATCTTTCCACAATTTTCTTTTGACTTCTTCTATTAACACAAATAATTATATTTATAAATAATGTTAAATAGCATCGAATACAATTATTAGATCAAATCAGCATTTTATTACGTACTTTGTTGAAGTTTAGCAAAATAAGTGACTGAGTGGGGACCATAAATCTATCAATGTTTAGTAATCACTGAACTATCAGCGATTATCTGTACCTAGAATAGTTATATTTTATGGACTTTCGGCTATATATTTTGTATGCAAGTACAATGTTTATAAAATACGCATATAGCTATTATTACAAATAAATACATCTGTTATCTGAACTCTAAGAATATAAGTATTTTGCTAGTGCCGTTTTATAATGAATTTACATATATAACTAAAAAACTATATAAATAAAGAAGACGACTGAGTTACTTTAAGTTTGGGGGGTATTAATTGAATAAGCAGCTGAAAGTGTTATTTATAGGAACCTATGTTCC
>DUGT01000052.1:9795-14967 GCA_013331275.1 Methanosarcina sp.
GTTCCAAAAGAATGTGGGATTGCCACATTCACATTCGATCTTTTAAACTCAGTGTCCGGGGAAAACAATAACGTTCATTGCGAAGTAATTGCTTTGAACGATCCCTCTGAGACCTATGATTATCCTGAAGAAGTCGTTTTTCAAATACAGAGGGACAAGATTGAGGATTATTACCGGGCCGCGGATTTTATAAACCAATCTGACATCGATATTGTGTGTCTGCAGCATGAATTTGGACTTTTCTGGGGAAATGCGGGAGACTATATTTTTGCTCTTCTTTCAGGAATCAACAAGCCTGTAATAAGCACAATGCATACAATAATTCAGAAACCTGAACCTGAGTACAGAGTATCCACGGAAAAGCTCATCAGATATTCCGAAAAGCTGATTGTAATGAGCCAGACTGCAGTCGAGATGTTAAAAGACATTTATAAAGCTCCTGAGGATAAAATAGAATTAATTTTTCATGGAGTACCTGACTGCCCTTTTAACAACTGCAATAAATATAAAAAGAAATTGAACCTGAGGGGAGATCCTCTTGTTTTAACTTTCGGTCTGCTGAGCCAGAACAAAGGTATAGAAAGTATACTTGATGCCCTTCCTGAGGTCGTAAGCCAGTATCCTGATCTTGTTTACCTAATCCTGGGTGCTACGCATCCTGTAATTAAAAAGAACTTTGGAGAAGCATACAGGCAATATCTTCAGAATAAGGTCTCAGAACTTGGACTTGAAAAAAATGTAGTGTTCCATGACAAGTTTGTCGAGAAAGAAGAACTTTGCGATTATATCCTCGCCAGTGACGTTTACGTATCTCCTTATCTTTCCAGAGAACAGATAGTAAGCGGTGCTCTTACCTATGCAATTGGTATGGGAAAGGCAATAGTTTCCACCCCATACTGGTATGCCCAGGAAATGCTTTCCGACAGACGTGGATTGCTTGTAGATTTCGGGGACACAACTGGCTTTCGAGAATCTCTTTTGCACTTGATAGAAAATCCAGAAGAATGTGATAATATGCGCAAAAAGGCATATGATTTTGGTCGAAAAATGACATGGAAAAACGTAGGTAAACAATATAATATGGTTTTCACCAGGGCTTTAAAGAACTACAGTGCCTACTCCACTATGAAAAAGTTTAATTTCCTTCCAAACCTGCTGCCTGAAGTAAAACTTGATTATCTGAAATTATTAACCGACGACGTGGGCATTATTCAGCATACAAATCTTGGAGTGCCGGCTCGTCATTACGGGTACAGTACTGATGACGTAGGCCGAGCTCTTGTTGCACTGACACAGTTAATAGATACCCAGAAGAAAGCCGAAGAGTTGTGGAAGTTAATTACCACATACCTGAGTTTTCTTGAACATGCCCAGACTGACACAGGTCACTTCCACAACTTCATGAGTTATAAACGGGAATTTTTGGATGAGAAAGGCAGTGAAGACACTCTAGGACGTGCTGTCTACGGGCTTGGGCATGTGGTAAGCTGCCCTTACCTGTCAAAAAATATACGCACGCTTGCCCACACTCTTATTAGTAGAGCCGGACCTGAAATGGAGAAACTTATCTATCCAAGGGCAAAAGCCTATACAATGTGCGGTTTGTATGAAATGCTCAGGACTGGTGTGGATGCCGATGAGTTTGAAGTGGTCTTCAACTCGCGTAGGGATGCGGTCAAGTCCATAGACTCCCTTATAAGTAAAGATACATTTGAGTCCATATTTATCAACCATGCGAACTCTCTGGTAGACCTGTATGAGGCTAACCATAAAGAAGACTGGAACTGGTTCGAACATACAGTAACCTATAGTAACGCAAAACTCAGTGAGTCTCTTTTACTAGCGTACAATTACACCAAAGACCGTACCTATCGGAAGGTCGGTCTTGCAACCCTTGACTTTCTTACTGAGATTCAATGGAAAGGTGACTTTTTTGACATGGTCGGAAACGAGGGCTGGTACTCTTACAATGGGGAAAAGCCTATTTTTGACCAGCAACCTATTGAAGCAGGTTATCTGACCCAAGCTTATGTTTCAGCTTATGAGACTGTACGTGACAGGAAATATCTGGAACTTGCAAGATATTCTTTTGAATACTTCCTTGGAAGAAATCGTTTGCAAACTGTTATGTATGATTATTCCACAGGCGCGGTCTGTGATGGGCTCAACCGCGATGGTATGAACTGTAACCAGGGTGCGGAATCCATAATTTGCTTCCTCATGGCTTTAAGCTCTTTAAACAAGCATATAAATAAATCTCTCAATACGATGCTGCAATCCAGGGTGAGTGATGAGGTTAATGATGAGACCTTGCAGAAAAGAAAGAGCTTTTTATCAGCAAATGAGGTAGAGTGAGAAAAAATAAGAGTTACGCTCTTGAGATTTAAAGAATAACATATCTGAAGTAAAATAACATATCTGAAGTAAAATAACATATCTGAATTAAGAGAACAACATGATCTGGAGATAAGAGAATATAATATTGGGGATGAAAGAATAATATGATATGGAAAGACCATGGGGAGTTATTTGTAAGATACAATCGGAATCCTATATTAACCGTTGACGATTGGCCTTATAGGGCCCACTCAGTTTTTAACCCTGCAGCTGCTATAGTTGACGGTATAACCCTGTTACTGGTCAGGGTTGAGGATCACAGGGGATTTTCTCACTTTACAATAGCAAGGAGTGAAAACGGAGTCGATGGCTGGGAAATTGATCCTGAACCGACCTTTGCTCCGGATCCTGTAAACTATCCTGAAGAGATATACGGTATCGAAGATCCACGCATAACCTATATAGATGAGATAAAAAAATGGGCTGTGGCATATACAGCTTTTTCGGATTCCGGTCCCTTAACTGCACTTGCCTTTACCGAAGATTTCCGGAATTATGATCGAATAGGAGCTACTATGCCTCCTGAAAACAAGGACGCTGCAGTTTTTCCTGTAAGGTTTAACGGTAGATGGGCAATGTTACACAGGCCCGTATCCAGTATTGCTGGTGCAAAAGCAAATATTTGGATTTCCTTTTCGCCTGATATGAAATACTGGGGAGATCATGAGGTTCTTCTGTATGCCAGAGAAGGTGGGTGGTGGGACGCGAATAAAATCGGTCTGTCCCCACAGCCAATCCGTGTATCTGACGGATGGTTAATTATGTACCACGGAGTACGCCAGACAACGGCTAAGGCAAGTTACCGGCTAGGACTTGCCCTTCTTGATCCTGAAGACCCTACAAAAGTGCTTCACAGATCTGAAGGCTGGGTTTTCGGGCCGCGTGAAATGTACGAACGCAGCGGAGACGTCAATGATGTTGTTTTCCCCTGCGGATGGGTCCTTGTGGGCGATGAAATTCGCATCTATTATGGGAGTGCGGATACTTCCGTGTCGTTAGCTACCGCAAAAGTGCGAGATGTCCTGAAATATATTCACGAATGTCCTGAGAAACAGTGCCCTGATGAGTACTGCAGGTGGTTTGAAGAGGATATAGAAGGTTCCACTGATCCGAAAAGAGGTTATTTAAAATTGAAATAAAATGAATATTAAAAATAAAAATAATATTAAAAACAAAATTAAACATAATATTAAAGATAAAATCAAAAATAAAAATTAAAAACTAATCTTTAAAGCTCTAAATTAAAAAAGTTCTAAATTAAACACTGAAAGCTGAAACGTAAAAAATAAAATTAAGTTTGGGGATGTAAGTGATTTTGGGGGTATTAATATAAGAATTGCAATGTTGTCTCCGATTGCTTGGAGCACGCCACCTAAAAAGTATGGTCCCTGGGAATCTATTGTATCTTTATTAACTGAAGGATTGGTAAAAAGGGGTATTGACGTCACACTGTTTGCAACAGCAGATTCTCACACAGCGGCGAAACTTCATGCTGTTTGTCCCAGACCCTATGAAGAAGATAAGGATATAATAATAAAAGTGTATGAAGGACTGCATATATCAGAAGTTTTCGAGAGGGCAAAAGAGTTCGATATAATCCATAACCATTTCGATTATCTTCCTCTGACCTACAGTGGGCTTGTCGATACGCCTGTTGTAACAACAATCCACGGTATTTCTTCACGGAAAATTTTGCCTGTATATAAAAAGTACAATAATAGAACTTTTTACGTATCCATAAGTGATGCTTACCGATGTCGCGATCTGGACTATATAGCAACTGTTCGGCACGGAATTGACATAGAAAGCTTCCACTTCAATGAAAAACCACAGGATTATTTACTCTTTTTATCACGCCTGCATAAAGACAAAGGCGTAAGAGAGGCAATCGAAGTTGCAAAAAAGACAGGTAGAAAACTTAGAATTGCTGGTTTCATTGCGGACCAGACTTATTTTGAAAAAGAAGTTCAGCCCTTCATAGACAATAAACAGATCATTTATGAAGGACATATTGATCCTGAGTTTAAGAAGGAACTCCTGTCAAATGCCTATGCTTTGCTGCACATGATTAATTATGAAGAGGCTTTCGGAATTGGCGTAGTTGAAGCTATGGCCAGCGGTACACCGGTAATTGCATTGAACAGAGGTTCAATGCCTGAACTTATCCGGGACGGAGAGACTGGATTTCTCGTTAACAGCATTGAGGAAGCTGCTGAAGCTGTACAAAAACTTGGCTCCATATCCCGCAAAACCTGCCGAGAAAGCGTGAAAAAACGCTTTTCGGTTGACAGGATGGTAGATGATTACATTAAAGTGTATAAGACCATCCTCGAAAAATGCAAACGTGAAGAAGAAAGGCCCTGGGGCTTTTATGAAGTTCTCAGGCAGAGGCCTGGATATAAGGTCAAAAGCCTCACTATCCTTCCTCAGGGTGAAATCTCACTCCAGCGCCATTTTCATAGAAGTGAGCACTGGTACATAATCAGTGGAGAGGGCCTTGTAACTAAAAATACAAGTCATATAAGGGTTCTTCCTGGAGATTCGGTCGATCTTCCTGTGAACGAGGTACATAGAATTAAGAATATAGGCGGTCAAAACCTTGTTTTTATCGAAATCTCTCAGGGAGACTATCTTGGAGAGGACGATATTGAAAGACTTGAAGACAAATATGGGAGAGCTTAAGTAATTTGTGCATATCGAAATTGTTTCCTTTTTACAACAGAATGTTTCTTTTTTACAACAGAATGTTTCTTTTTTACAATAGAACGTTCCCTT
>DUGT01000052.1:15102-20327 GCA_013331275.1 Methanosarcina sp.
ACAATAGAACGTTCCCTTTTTACTCTGTTTCTATTTTTTCGCATTTCTTAAGATTTTTAAGAATTTTTCTTTTTAAAAGATCCCTCTTTTTTACATTTCTGCCTTAATTAATAAAAATTTAATCCGGACATTCTGAGTTGTTATAGGAATTCCTTACCTGAGCCGCCACTTCCTTACCCAGTCTTTCAGAGACGTTTTCTATAAAAAGCTCGATATACTCGAGTGGTACGCAGCCAAGGCTTTCTTCTCCTGATAAGATGAGCCTGACAAGGTACTCAAGGTCATATCGAGTTAGTAGTTTTATTCTCCTAAGAAAATCCTGAGCATCTTTTGCATAGTGGTTTGCCAGTGGAGGAAGTATGGAACGATAAGCCATTCCTGAGCCTGAACAGAGATATCCTTCGCACTCCGGAGCAACGGTTTTCAGAATGCCAATGTCCGTTTCTGAGAGTAGTCTTGCCATGATGATCACCATTATAAATTAATTTGTGTTTCGGAGATGTTTCAGAGATATAGATGCATTAAAACTGTGTTTCAGATACAATAGACGCATGCAACTGGAACTTCAGACATAACGAACATATACAAATTAAACACGTATAAACGGCATTTCAGAGCTTTTCTCTGTATGAGGGTTATCCTGTTTTTTGACATTTAATTGGATGAAGAGTAAAACTTGAGGATTGCCGAATGATTTGTTATTGTTCGGATTGCCTCTGGGTTTTACAGTACAGCCTTTGTTTACAGCCGGAATTTCACTTTTTACCGATTCCTCATACTTCACATCTCATTAGTGCTTCATCATAGTTCAAGTTTCATGAGGTCTTCGGCAAGAATTACTTCTCCTTCAAAATATCCTTTCAGACGATGCACTGCTTCTCTTTCATGATCCCGCATTTCAGGATAGAAATGTGTAAGACAGATACTTCCAATTTCGTTATTGTACTCTTCCATGATATCTGCAAGTGAGCTGGGAGTAGTATGGTTTGTGACTTTCATGCTCGACGGAAACGAACACTCGTGGATCAGGAGATCAGCCTCGGCTGCAAGGTCCATAACATCTCTGGAGGGTTCGGTGTCTGCAGAATAAACGAATTCCCCGTCTTCTCCAGTCACGCGGTAAGCCAGAGTCGGGACGCTATGTGCGGCTGCCGTACAGCTAATCTCACAATCGAATCCCTCAGGAGTAAATTCTTTTCCCGGGACGAGCTCAATGATATCTATATCCACTTCTTCCTGAAGATATTCATAAGCGTCAATCACTTTTGAAAACCACTCTTCTGTTCCTTCAGGGCCGTAGATCTTCATACTCGTGTTTCCACGGAGCCAGTTTGCCTTAATGAGAGGATGCAGGTCAGCTACGTGGTCAAGGTGAAGGTGTGAAAGCAATACCGTATCTACTTCGGTGTGGGAAACCCCAGCTTCGGGAAACCTGCTCAGAACACCGCTTCCGCAATCGATAAGTAACGGCTTTTCCTCAAGTCTCACAAGCACTCCGGACTGTACCCGACCCTTCTGCGGGATCGCAACTCCAGTGCCAAGAAATGTTATTTCCATGAGTTAGAGAATAAACTTTAAATAATTTAACTTTATTTAAAGCATGTCCGTATAAGGAATCTTTGCGGCTCAAAAAAACCTACTTTTTTTCAAAGCGCGAGGGTTGCCCAGCCCGGTCAAAGGCGCCGGACTTAAGATCCGGTATCGAAGGATTTCGTGGGTTCGAATCCCACCCCTCGCACTAACTTTTTGGATATATACAATGTCAAAAAAGTATCCTCAACTGTGAAAAAGTAACACAGTGTCTTTAGAAAGTTGTTTTTTCTAAATTAGTTCTTATTTAGGTTTTCGTTTACAAAGTAAGTAAAAATTTTTTCCACTTTAGTGCAAAGTAGTGTCAATATATTTTCCAATTTTATTTTTGCCCTGAATATATTTAGAAGGTTTATATCTGAAAATCCAGACTATCGCTCGTAACCAGATGACCTAGTATATCCTAGAAAAACCTTTAAAGTAATTAGAATAAGTAAAGTGACTACTCTACGTCAGCACTTCCTTTATAATTATTCGACTATTTTTTCTTGATGTTCTATATCTGGAACATCGAGAGGCTTCCGGAACATGAAAAATGGTGCTTTTTCTATATCAAAATCATATATGTCAAGAAAATAACAACAGAAAACAATATTAATACTAATCTAAAATTCCAAATAATTATATTTACTTTTTCCAATATTATATTTAAATGCGCATAGAAACACTATAATTTGGATATTTCTCTATACCTTGCACTATAATATCTAGATTATATTAATATATTTATTCCAAAATTCAATATCGGCCTCTAGAGGTTACAATTATTTGAAACCGTTGGGTCATGATGGGGGGAAAGACATGCTTGAGAATGACCGAAAAGAAGAGCAACAGAGAAAAGCCTCTGAAAGATACTATAACCGGCAGAAAACCACTAAAGTGGAGTGGCCAGGCGAGAGATTCAGACGTGAGATCATCAGGCCTTTGACGGAGGCACAACCCATAGAAAGACGCCTGATTTTTCTTGAACCAGGTGATGGCCTGGCCTTGAAGAGGATCCTGGGAAAAAGTGATCTTGTCGGTATCTCCTATCTGGAACTTGGACTGCTCGCGGCCAGACCAGTCTGCAGGATCCAGATTATGAGTCCCTTCGGCAGACCAGAAGGTTACGGCACGGGTTTTCTTGTTGGCCCAAATTTACTGCTGACAAATAATCATGTCCTCTATACAGCAGAGCTGGCAAGAAAGAGTTTTGCAGAATTCGAGTTTGAACAAGATATAAATGGTCAACAAAAGACATCCAAATCCTTCGACTTGCGACCCGACGAGGTCTTCGTCACCGATCCGGACATGGACTTCACACTGGTATCCGTTGCCCCCGTTACCACAGAAGGGATAGAGCTTACCAACTACGGATTACTGCGTCTCGTGGAAGAAACCGGCAAGGTCCTGAACGGTGAGTACGTCTCCATTATTCAGCATCCTGAAGGTGGTCTCAAGCAATGCTGCCTTCGGGAGAACGAAGTTGTAGATATCTTTGACAACTGGCTGCACTACATGACCGACACTCTACCCGGAGCCTCAGGCTCGCCCGTGTTCAACGATCAGTGGCTGGTTGTGGGCCTGCACCACTCTGGAGTGCCAATGAAAGATGCCCAGGGCAATATTCTCAAGATAGACGGTCAGCCTTATCGAGAAAGCATCGACGATCCCAGCACCATAGCCTGGGTAGCCAATGAGGGTATACGTATCAGCCGCATCTTCCAAGCACTGGAATCACGCAGCAAGAACGAACCAATGGCAGCCGAAGCTTTGCGCAGGCTTCGCAGCCATGGCACTGGTCCGATCGGACCTGCGATCATAACTCCAGAACCGATCCCCGGCGCAGCCATGGATCTGGGAGAACTACCTAAAGAACACTACCACCTGGCAGATGGCTACAACCCCGATTTTCTGGGCTCTTTGCACCATTTGCCACTTCCCAGGCTGGCTGATAACCTCCAGTCCAAAATCGCAAAGCTAAAGGATGGGGGCGAGATCCTCACCTACCTGCACTTCTCAATTGTGATGAATGCCGATCGAAAGCTGGCTTTCTATACCGCAGCCAATATTGATGGCAAGGAGCTGGAGAAAATCAAACGCGACCGCGACAAATGGTACTTTGATCCGCGTCTCGACCAGAAATATCAGGCTGGACCCAAATTGTACGAAGGCAATCCACTTGACCGCGGACATCTTGTTCGCCGGATGGATCCCTGCTGGGGGCCAAATGCCAAGGAAGCGGGAGAGGATACTTTCCATTTTACGAACTGTTCGCCCCAGCACGAGCGCCTCAACCAGCATGATTGGCTTGAAGTGGAGGACTACATACTGAAGACTGCAGATAATGCCAATGTGCAGATATCAGTATTCACCGGTCCCGTTTTCCGCGAAGACGATATGATTTACCGTGATGAGTACCTCCTGCCTGCCGATTTCTGGAAAGTGGTGACATTCGTTAATAAGAACGGAAAGCTAAACGCCACTGCCTACCTGCGTACTCAGAAGAATTATCTGGAGAGTATGGAGTTCTTCGACGATGAGTTCAAGACATGGCAAGTGCCTGTAACGCAGGTTGAGGCATTAACCGGCCTATCATTCAGCTTACCTACGGATGCTGATCCAATGGCCAGGGCAGCAACCGGAAAGAGTCTGAAAAGCCAGAGGAGCAATATCCGAAGGATTCGCTCTGCTGCGGACATAATGCTCTGATACGATCGCTTGACAGTTGTTGCTTCGGATTAGACAACGAAGCGCAATCTTGCCAATGAATTTACACAAGTACATATAAAATAACTTTTTACTGAACAAGCACTATAAAGGGAACTACCGCTAAACTAAATCTTTGGTGGCTTCCTGAGTCATCTTCCAACCAGTGTTGACAAGTCATGCAGGCTCTAGCCCTTCGTTCCGAAGGTGAAATAGGGTATGAGCGTGAGATTGTACTTTAGAAGCATATAGCTTCCGTCTTTCCACAGCTTAACGTTCCCGATCCCTTTGCATACAGACTATATCCTTTCTCTAATTCTCTAGCTTGGTTTTCGAATTTTGGCTGTGGTAACAAAATAGCAATAATATTATCCCACGAAGCTAAAGAATTCGAGGTTTTACTATCGACCTATAAAAACAAATAAAGAAATCCAGTTATTCCATAAATTCTTTCAAACCCTGGATTTCCTTTGCTTAAATTTGTCTTTTTGCCAACAACCGACTAATTTTCAATCTCCGCAACTTCATTTTTCTTTTAAAAAAGAGGAAAATTGTCACTGGTTACATTGAAACTATAGTTCTTATGGTAGAAAGTATTATTTTCCATCTGGGCAACTGCAACTTCTCTAGGATAGCTTCCCACTTTAACTGTAGCTATAATAGTATTTGTTTCTGTATCAATTACAGCAACAGTTTTGCCGGAAAGATCGCTACCTAGGTTTGTGACATATACTTTTTTTCCGTCCGGTGTGACTGATACTCCGTAGGGACCATACCCTGGCACCGTGGCTGTTACGGTATTTGTTGTTGTGTCAATTACAGATGTGGTATTTCCCTTGTGGTTCGTCACATATAACTTTGTTCCATCTGGATTGATCGCAACTCCAACAGGATTATCTCCTACAGGTACCGTAGCTGTAACATTATTTGTTTCTGTATCAATTACA
>DUGT01000123.1:0-1328 GCA_013331275.1 Methanosarcina sp.
AACTAATTAATAAAGGAGCACCTAAAAATATAATTTAAGATATTTTTGTTACTGATATCGTTTTTAACTTAGAATCAAGGAAGTCAACAGCCTCATCCCTTCCTAAATTTCTTGCATTAAGTTTAATTTGTTCATAAGACACTATTTTAGCTTTTAATTCGTTCTAATAGCTCTCTAGGCTTTCTTTGGTACGGTTCAAGTCACTAAGGTTGTTTATATAATCACCTGTATATTCATCTATAAAAACCATTAAATAAGCCTCAGTTAATAGATAGTTAAAAAATCGTTTTATGTTTAATCTTATTATTTATTTTTATTATATTTATAATTTTTTATAATCAGTGCATGAAATATCTTTGAGCAACGTGTCAGAAAAGCAAACTATTTTTGCTACTACTACTAAGTAGAGTTTCTAGAGGTAAAAATATGAGAACTTATAAATTGTTAACTGTAAAAATATTTGAGTTAGATATAAGCCCTGAGCAACTCCTTGTTCTTGAAAGCAGACTTGACGAGTATGAGTTGGAATACATGATAAACTTAAAAAAGCAACTCGTAGTTTTGGATACTACCAATAATGTAGCCTCTGCTAATGGTATATTAGAGGAGCTTGAAATACCTGTATTAGATATAAAAAATGATGAGTGGAAAATAGTTATACGTAAGTCAATAACGGGGAAAGAACTATCACAAAGGATTACGTATAAAAAATGAGAGAAAAAATAAAAAGCAGTGAAATCATTGAATACGAACCTTTTGACCTAAAATGTTCGTGTTATTACTCATGCACAAGTTTTAATGTAAAAAACCTAAGCATTTTCCCAGTTTTAGCTTTAATTTAGCTCAAAATCAGGGTAAAAACGGTAAGAATACGTAGGATTTGTTTAAATCTATGTATCATACAGAATAATTGCCAGAATCTCCACCAGGGCTTAGGCGATATCGGTAACTAAGAACCTATCCGAAAAATCAGTAACGCATGTTGAAAAGTTACAATCGGTTTATAATATCAGAGTATCCATTCCAGTTTTTCGTATTTCATATTGTAAAAGTTCTAATAGGTAATTACTTTTCGGATAGGTTCTAAATCGTAAAATTATATCCTTGTCGTATTCCTAAATGACGATAAATTTTATAATTTAAACATAATATTACTTTTGGGATAGTCTCTACTTTTCAAATATAAAATCCAAAAACAATACGATGAGGCTCAGTGCAAAGATTAAGCAAATTTTGCTTAATTAAGAAAGTTGAGTATGTTTAAGTCAACTATTAAACTATTTTTAATAGGAGGCTTCGTACTATGGGCGATATAGCTACTGATGATG
>DUGT01000123.1:1509-3614 GCA_013331275.1 Methanosarcina sp.
CGTTAAGGTAAGCATTTACTGTCCTGCAAAAAATGAAAATTCCGAGAGTGAAAGTACTGAACTTTTCCCCAAGCTGAATATCTCCGAAAAAGTCGGGGATAAATGGCAGAATGCAAGCTTTGAACTTTCTGATCTTGAGGTCTTAGTACAGCGTTTTTCCATGTACAGACAGGCCCTCCTTGATGCGGGAGGTGCTACGAATGGATCAGATCGAGAGCAAGGAAGTCAAGAGAAATAAAGTTATCAGGGTTATTACCCTGGCTCTGCTTGTATTCGGTTTAATTACTGCTCCTGCTTCTGCCGGATATACCTTTACAGGCAATCTTTCAGATTTAGGACTTGTAATAACTGACTTCCTGAGTTTACAGGATGAACTTCTTCAGCTTGTCATTTTCGGTGTCGTAATGACCGCTGCCGGAGCAATTGGAGGTTTTATAACCGGTTTCTTCTCGGTTATTTAATATGAAATAGTTTCTTAAGAAAAAATGTATAAAATGAATTATTTTAGAGAAACAAGTTATAAAAAAGGGTTTTTTTGCTCGATGGGTGCCAATCGAGCTTTAAAATTGATTCATAACGCCCAGGGCAGGATTTGAACCTGCGCTCTCCCAAAGAAGAAACGGTTTTCGAGACCGTCGCCTTACCGCTAGACTACCTGGGCATTTTGTTTTAAAGTATGAAAATTTTCTGGACACTGCCAGACGTTTTCAATGCAACGTATTTCAGATGCAGGGTAAGTGAATATACTTTCTTTCTTATATATTTTGTCATAAAAGAAGCTACTTCAAAACTTGAAAAGTAACATCTCAAAAGTCAAAAAGTGAACTCTGGCCTGCATCATCAGGTTCTCCGTCATTCGATTTCTGACTTTCCGATCCTTCTTTTTCGGTTTCGCCGGTTTCTTTCCTGGGCCTTTTTTCTCTCTTTTTTTCGGGTTTGCTTGCTTTTCTGGGATTTGTTTTCTCAAGATCTGCAAATGAAAGCTGTCCTGTTTGCTGAATTTCCTCATTTTTCAAGTTTTCGGGAAGCTCAAGCCAGCCGTACTGGCCACCTCCACCTGGATGAATTATGACGTTTCCCTTTCTGAAGGCCAGGATCGCGTTTACTATCCTGTCGTCACCCACAACTTTCAGGTCTTCAGGCTCGGAGTAAATAAGAGCTTTGACTTCGTTTCCAAAGCGTTCTATTAGTTTATTCCAGGCCGTTTGTACGCCTTTTGTCTGAACGCTTGCGTGACCGAGTGCCATCTGGATAATTTCGGCAAGAGGAATGAGATGCAGGTAAGGAGGGCGATAGTCGGGGTGCTTTGGCTCTTTGAAGTCTGCAAGTTCATTAACGCGGTCGAAAACCCCTTTCTTCACAATGCCTCCGCAAATAGGACAGCGCCACTTATTCTCAACGGCTTCGGATAGCGGATACTGGGTAAAACACTTAATACAGGCTGAACGGTTGTATTTTCCTTCTTCGGGAAAGAACCCTACATTCAGAGTAGCTTTATATCCCTGTTCCCTGAGTATTGCTTTTTTCAAGCCATCAAAGGTAATCTCAGGAACATCAAACTGTGTAAACTCCCTTGCCAGTTTATTGGTCGAAGGAGAATGAGCATCGGAATTTGAAAGAAATGTCAGACGGTGTAGCTCTTCTATCCGATCTGCATAGTCACTGTCTGCACTCAGGCCAAGTTCCAGAAAAGAAATATAACCTGTCATATCTCCATAACAACTTTTCAGGCTGTCATGGTAGCCGTAAAGTGCAGTCCAGGGAGTAAAGGCATGGCAGGGGCCGATAAGGGCTCCAAGATCTTTTGCAATTTCTGCAATTTCACTGCCATCCAGCCTGATACTCGGACGGCCGTCGGCTTCAAGGTTGCCGAAAGGAGCAATGCGCTCGGCCAGCTCTTCAGCTTTTGAAATCGAAGGCAAAATAAGGAGATGATGTACACGGTTGCTGTCTTCTATCTCGGTAGTTGGGATGAAGTAAATCTCATCTATGCGGATTTCTTCATCCGAAACAGATACTCTTTTGATCTCTTCTAGCCACTTCGGATGAGTGCAGTCTGCAGTACCGATTAATTCCATCCCTTTTTTTGAAGCCTCCCTGGCAAT
>DUGT01000123.1:3737-5782 GCA_013331275.1 Methanosarcina sp.
TGGCAATCGTCGGCAGTTCCATTTTTTTGGAAGACGCCATGGAGTACTTTGAATGGAGATGGAGGTCTGTATTGACTTTCATTTCCTTCCCTTTACCGGAAAATCCAACTTTTAGTGATCACTTTAATTAGATAGCTTTAGCTAAATCTTTAATTCCTGGTCATCTCTAAAGACCATATCATCCTATGTAGCGCAGGTCTTCTTCAGTAGGTTTGACTTCCTGGAATGCCTGTTGCTCTTCTTTTTCCTTTAGCTTCTCAAGAATGCTTTCCATTTCCTCGGCCTTTTTCTCAAGAGACTCCATGTTTACCTCAATCCCGAACATTCTACAGAGCACCTTTAAAAGGGACTGGGCGCTTTTAGGGTCCATTAAATATCCGGGTGTCATACCCATAAGGCAAGCAGCATCAATACCTCGCATTTTACTGAAAGCTACAAGCAGACCTGATGCTCCAACTATACCTCCACTGGGTTCGGATTCCCTGAATTCTACCCCATATTCTTTGATTTCTTCGATCAGTTTTGTGTTATTGGCAACCCCAAGGACGGTTTCCTCATAGGTCAGTTTGCCTGTGGGATACCCTCCGAGCGTGTAAACCCTCTGCACTCCAAACTCTTCTGCAATATCGAGATAAAGCGAACAGAGTTCATAGTGTCCCTGCGAAGTTGTACTCTGATGATCTCCTACAAGGAAAAGGATGTCATTCTCTTTTGCTTTTGTGTAGTATATAGTGTTGCTCACAGGACGGACCGTACAGTCTTTATTGACCAGGACTTGAGGTGGAAAATGCGGAGAATAAACCTCTATTATTTTTTCTGCTCCAAGTTCGTCCACCAGATGCTCTGCCACTAGCTTGCCTACGAGTCCTACTCCTGGAAGTCCCACTACAAGGATTGGATTGTTGAGTTCAAGATTTTCTTTCAGGCGGACAAGTGTACTTTGTTGCATAACAATTCCTTATCCTTTCTTTGCCATTCTGCGGTACCTGCCATAAGGGTCCTGAGGAGAAAAGCGAGCCGGATTTGGGGAGGTAGTTTTTCCCCCGCAAACCGGACAAATTTCCCTTAAAGTGTACCTGCCGCAATTTTTGCATTTGCGGATCTTTTGTCCCAAAGGGTATCACGCCTTTGCTGATTCGATATGCCGCTTGAAAGTCCCGTGTCCGCCAAGTTTGGTAATAGTATCAACTGCTGTCTGGGCAGATTTTTTAAGGACTGATTCAGCTTTCTTGTAATCTGGGGCAATTACCTTAATTCGGTATCTTGGAGCCCCTGTATAACTTATTTCGAGCCTTATGTCTTTTCCATCAACATCGTTGATAGCATTTGCAGTACTGAGAGCTTGCTTTATGACCTCTATACCGTTTGGAAGGTTACATGTCAGGTCCACATAGCCTGCAATGTCTACAAAAGGCAGTTTGATGTTTTCTCCTGCGATTTTGATTATGCTTTTTAAGTATTTCTTATTGACTTTGATTCCTTTGAAGGCCTTTTCTCCTTCTATGGCAGCTTCTTCAAAGGCTGAATATGCACTTCCGAACTCTTCTACGAGTTTTTCGTGCAAATCTTGCAGGTTACTCTCATCGGTTTTTGTCTCTTCAGCCACGAACTGGAGCCATTTGGCGGCTTTCTGCTCGTTTTTCCATTCCTGGATTTTAGCGCGCCTCTGGTGTTCGTTTACGTCTTTCAATGAAAGGTCTATGTGGCCGCGGGAAGGGTCCACGTTAAGAACCTTGCAGACTATCTTCTGCCCTTCCCTTACGTAGTCCCTGACGTACTTGACCCAGCCTGCTTTAATTTCGGAGATATGGATAAAACCTTCTCTTCCTCCGAACTCCTCAAGCTCGACATAGGCTCCGAAATCCGTCACATTCTTTACAGTACAGACAACAAATTCTCCGACTTCGGGCCAGTTATCGTTTCCCATTCGTACCACTTCTCAAGTTTTATCTCTTTATTACGTGTTACTCTAGTGCTGTAAAGTGCTTTTACCTGTTCGGTTATTCAAGCACTTCCAGAATATGAGTAGTAATTGTCGATTTTCC
>DUGT01000005.1:0-3508 GCA_013331275.1 Methanosarcina sp.
TCGGATATTGTACTTCCTGGAGTCATTGACGCCATGGAATGTGACGGGACGTTCTACAGGCTCGATGATGTACCAGTGCATTTCGACTCCTTCACGAGCTCGCCTTTCGAGTTCACGAAGAGTAACGAAGACACTTTAAAACAGCTCTTTGAGAAGATTAGAAAAAAAAGAGATAAGGCTATTTCTCTTCCTTATATAAATAAGGAAGAGGAAAAACCAATACCCGAAAGTTTGCCTTGATTTATTTTCAAGATGTACTGTAAAGGATGTGATTTAAGGGAAAAAGAGAATGTAAAATTGTTTGCAGTATATTCTCCTATTTTCTTCCTAGTACATTCTCCTATTTTCTTCCTAGTACATTCTCCTATTCTCTCCCTTTTTGAAGTACTTGATTAGATTCTTTTATTTTTTTCATTTCAGGACCTGTACAAAACCCCTGGTACCGTCAACACGTACATACTGGCCATCTTTTAAGATTTTGGTAGCATTTTCGATACCGACAACCGCAGGAATACCGTACTCTCGAGCAATTACAGAACCGTGTGTCATCATACCACCAATCTCCACTACCAGGGCTTCAACTGAATAAAACAGGGGAGTCCAGCCAGGATCAGTAAAAGGCGCTACCAAAATATCCCCTTTAGTCAATTTTGCGGCTTCGGGTTTGAGGATAACCTTTATGTACCCTTCCGCAACCCCGGCGGAAACAGGAGTTCCGATTAAAGCACCTTCTGGAGCCTCAATATCGCTCCTCATACCTGTAATGACTTCTCCTTCGCTAGTCATAACCCTGGGAGGAGTCATCTTCTGGTACTGCTCATAGGCTCTTTTACGGGAGTCTATAAGTTGACTCAGGTCTTTATTAAAACGTTTTTCTAATAGTGCCACAAGCTCATCAAGGTATAAATAGAACACATCTTCTTCTCTTTCCAGAATCCCTCGTTGATGTAAAATTCGTGCCTCTGCAAGGATAGCCTGCCGGTAGATATCAAAAAATCGGACAATAACATACTTGGGAAATTCGCGTAAGCCTGTAGAATTTCGGTAAATTAAAAGAAGTCTGGACATTATTCTTGTCTTGAGGCTTCCGACAGGGGTTTTGCCAATACGTTCCAGAAGTTTTTGTATAGCTTCCTGAGCTTCCTTCCGACCCTCTCTGAATCGATTCCGATGTTCACCCGGAGTATTGTTTTTTATATGGTTTATAATGGATGGAACAAGCAGGGTAGGAGCTTCCCACCATCGAATGTTTGAAATATCGATTTCACCAGGGCAGCGCATGCCATACAGTTCCATGAACCTGTCCAGCTCAACCCTGAATATATCTCCACCCTTTACTTTACTGAGCCCCTGATAGAAAGTGTTGTCTTCCGCTCTTTGCAGATAATCTACCACCTCAGGATATTTTCGTGCTGTATCGGCCAGATCCCCAATCATTAACCCCATCTCACTGGTTACGTTTCCAGGTGGGGATTTACTCAGCGTGCCAACATCAAGACCCTCACCCAGCCATAATCTGGTCAGACGATTAGCAATAGGCAGGACGATGAATGATAACAGTACGTACATCATGCTGCCATTAAGTTCTTGCAGCAACTTTCCAGTACTTTCCTGAACCTTTTTTATTCGCTCTAACCCTGACACCTGCATGATGCTATATCTATACTTATCAATTATATGTTCCAGAGGAGCTGTGGCTCGCTCAATGACACCTGAAGGCTCGAGGAAGAATAAATTGTTAACAATGACCGGAATACCTTTTAGATAGAGCGGAAGCATAGGTTTGAATAACTTGAAAACCTGCATCGCTGTATCTTTGTTTGCTTTTGCTTCCTGTTGAAATATCTTGCTTGATACTATTTTTGCCAGGGCATCTCTCATTAATTCATCCACAATAGCAATTCTCCAGATAAAATATCTCCGAAAAGTTTTATTGTACAAAAGAGGGGTGACGTCGAAAAAAAGTCTATCTCCTGCTTCTGTTATTACTGGATTGGGAAAGGATATGGAGTCTTTTCCAATGGGAAATATCCCCCGAAAAACAGAAATTCCCATAGGTTTCATGGCATCCGTCATCATTTGCAGGTGAGCAACCGACAAAAATACATGAAGTTTATTGTCATATACTTTAGGAATCGGATAAAGAGAGGTGATAGGGCGACTTTGTAAAATATAGAACTTATTCCCTGCCAGACACCACTCAACGTCCTGTTCCGAGCAATAGTGCTTTTCTATCTCTTGGCCGAGTTGGGCCAGTTCCAGAATTTTATCATCAGTGAGGGCTTGCTTTTTTCGGAGTTCAGGAGCAAGTTCTCTGGTTATTGTTCCCCCTTCTGTGATCGGATAAATAGCTATCTTCTTTTCTGCAATTTGCTTTTTGATAATCATACCCTTGAGGACCTGATAGGAGTCGGCTGCTACAGTTCCTGAGACCAGAGCCTCACCCAACCCAAAGCTGGCATCAATGGAGATAATATTCCTGTGCCCGGTGACAGGATCCACAGTAAACATAAGCCCGGAAACCTCCGGAAATATCATTTGCTGCACCACCACAGATAAATAAACCGAACGGTGACCAAATCCGTTTTTAATACGGTAGATTATTGCCCTGTTGGTAAACAGAGAACTCCAACATTTCCTTACAGCCTGAAGGAGTTGGTCTATCCCCTTTACGTTCAAATAGGTTTCCTGCTGGCCGGCAAAAGAAGCAGTCGGTAAATCTTCAGCTGTAGCACTTGACCGAACGGCATAAGCTTTTTCTTCCCCCAGTACTTTCCATGCATCAAGAATAGAGAGTTTAACCGTTTGAGATATTGGGATGGTTAGTAAGTGGTCTCTGATCAGCTTTCCCAGTTTAATGATTTCTTCCGGTTGATCCGGTTTCAACTGATCAAGCAAATCAAAAAATCTGTCCATCTCACTACTTGCTGCAATAAAATCACGATAAGCCGACGTTGTAATGCAAAATCCAGGAGGGACAGGAAATCCTGCTTTAGCCATTTCTCCCAGATTAGCACCTTTTCCCCCTACCTCAGACAAGTTTGTCCTGTCGATTTCATTAAAGTGCATTACATAAATACTCATATTATAATACACCTCAAAAATGAAATTTTGATTTTTATATAATCTTGATTTTTATATAATTCTGAGTTTTATATAATTTGATTTTTATAATACATTATTATAGCATAGGATTATACGGGTTTTGCCCTTGCAGTCCTTGAGTTATTGATCAATTCTGTAAAATGGCATAATCCCCTGATGCTCCGTTTTGATTCAAAAAGATGTAATATTGACATTACAGCAAATAGATTACATCAGTATATCGCAACAAAAGATCAAATCAATATACTCCAAGAAACAGATTACATCAATATAATTGTAGGAAAATATCCTTGTGGAGTTGTAGTTGACAAGAATAAATTGATGATACCAATTTTAAAAATAGTAAAAGTTAAGGTGAAGGTAAAAGTTGTTATCTGACTAACTACCTTCATCTTTGTTAAAA
>DUGT01000005.1:3766-4000 GCA_013331275.1 Methanosarcina sp.
CAGGAGGCATCTGACCTGGGTTTTCTCCTCCTGGAGGCATAGTATTATTAGCTGACATATTGCCTGCATTCTCTTCTTCTGCAGGGGCGGTAGTGTTGGCTGACTTATCATCAGCACATCCTGACATTGCTACTATTGACATAAGTAGCAAGCCAATTACTAAAAAACTCATCTTTTTCATTCTAGTACCTCAGATATTCTGGAATTTTAACTCTCAATCTCAAGGAATTGTAT
>DUGT01000005.1:4196-4540 GCA_013331275.1 Methanosarcina sp.
TTTTACATAATATAGGCAGTTAGATCTTTTGAGGTGAAACGTCCTATAGAGAATATTGAAAATTCAGTTATATAGAAGACTGAGAGTTTAATTATAAAGTACGCTAAACATTTCAGATAGCATTTACTTTTCGAAAAGAAAATGCCACAAACACTAAAAAACCTTTTTGTATTTGCCAATATCCATATATTTTTTGGGCACTTTTCTGTTCGATTTATTTTTTGTTTGAGATATCGAACGTAGATCTAAGAGCCATTTTTCTCTTTTAATATAATAAAAGCTGAATAATTTGAAGAAATAAGAAAGTAGTAAAAATAAGGAATAATTTGAAAGGAAAATAAAAA
>DUGT01000005.1:4729-8636 GCA_013331275.1 Methanosarcina sp.
AGAAAAGATTAAGAAAAAACTTGGAAAAAATAGAAAAGAATATATACAGTTTAAACGATTTCCGCTATTTTTTTTGCTGACGCTTTTAATGCTTCTCTTGCCCTTACTTCGGTAAGTCCGGCTCCCATTGCAATTTTCATGGCAGTTTCATCTGTGATGAGGTCTTCAGGGGCATGTGTATCGGTATTTACAAGAAGCGTTGCTCCGATTTCAAGTGCAAGCCGTGCAACGTGGCCGTTGGTCCGGTTGTGTCCGTTCCTTGATGTAATCTCAAGACAGACATTGTTATCTTTAGCCTTTTCGACATCTTCCTCAGAGATCAGACCCGGGTGAGCCAGAATGTCCACATATTCACAGGCAACGGACGCTAAATTTGTTCCGGGGGCAACTGGCTCGGAGGTGGTCTCTCCATGCACTACCACGATATCCGCACCCAGCTCTTTTGCTTTCTTTGCAAGAGGAGCTATTTTCCGTGGCGGCACATGTGTCAGTTCAACCCCAGCCAGAACGCGGATATCCCATTCACTTTCAAGGTATTTTGCTTTCTGTCCAGCTTCGATAAGCTGTTCGAGATTGGTGTAGTCGGCGTGGTCGGTAAGCGCAATGGCTTTATAGCCATGAATAACCGCCCGTCTGACAAGTTCGCTGGGGATAAGTTCCCCGTCACTGAAAATCGTGTGAGTGTGAAGATCAATCAACCGGATCACCGTGTTTGAAGATGTTTTTGAAATCGGGATAAACTCTTAATAATCTTACTAATATTTTTTGTTTAATAACTATATTTAATATTTAAGCTGTATATACAATAGCTTAAATATATATGTTTTTACGAAATGTTATAGTTTGTGTTATGCGGTGTTTATAACAAATCACTTAGATTTTTCGGTTTTTCCAAGTCTTTCTGCCACATCTGCAAAAGCGAAGTTAGGTTTGACATCCGTTATTTTGATCCTGACTTTTTCTCCGACCTCGACTTCCTTTACAAAGACGACAAACCCTTCAATGAGTACAGCTCCGTCCCCACTTGAGCCCAGCTCCTCGACGTCAACTACGAATTCATCCCCTTTGCGGAGCGGAGCTGTAAGGAATTTCTTTCCTATAACGTAGATTTCCGCACTCTGAGACCGCGAGGCTTTCGGAGAATAAGCCATTGTCCTGACAAAGTTTTCCCTGACTCTCTGCATGTAATCGTTAAACATGTCTCCCTGGAAAACTTTAACAACGAAGTTTCCTTTAGGTTTGAGAATTTTTCTTGCACATTCCAGGGCTGAAGTTGCAAGCTCGATTGACCGTGCATGATCATAAGACCAGTTTCCTGAAAGGTTAGGGGCTGCGTCACATAGAACCACATCAGCTCCTTTTACCCCTACAATCTTAGTAATCTTCTTTATTGTCGATTCTGCGTTTATATCACCCTGAATGGTCTCGACACCCTCAATAGGAACAATTCTCTGAAGATCCACACCAAGTACCTTACCTCCGGACAGTTCCTTTGCAACCTGGAGCCACCCACCTGGGGCTGCACCCAGATCAACAACCGAATCTCCCCTATTGATAATATGATGTCTTTCATTGATCTGCTTGAGCTTGAAGGAAGCCCTGGACCGGTACCCTTCTTCTTTTGCCTGATGATAATAATAGTCTCTTCTGTCTCTTGCCATTGCTTACCTTCCCTGCACTGAAAGATGATATAGATTGCGCAGAAGTCTGTTGTCAATAGTTTATCAATTTTTGTCAATTAATTAATTAATTTTTGTCAAGAATCACTAATTGTTAGTGATTCACTACTCTAAATGTTATACTCTAAATGTTATACTCTAAATGTTATACTCTAAATGTTATACTCTAACTACTACCAATTTTCGGATTTGTTTTCAGTGGTTTGTCAGTCTACTATTACTAACTCACTGAGTCTTAGATTCAATGTTAGTATTCTTATCCTTACGCTCGCTATTGAATAAAACTACAGAGCAAATCAGCACGATAACAGCTATCCATACGGCTTTAACTCCAATAAATGATGTAAGCAACCCTCCTAAAATAGCTCCTGCTAGAAACGAAAGGTTAATTGTAGAGTATCGAGCGGTTCTGCAAGCCGACTCAGTGTCTTTTTTTGTGAAAGCAATATAAGCCTCCTGGGTAGCTGAACGTAAGTTTCCCGTAATCATTGTTGTGTTATACGCAGAGCCGACCAGCTTGCGAAATGAAGATACCTGAACCGAAGAAACAAACGAAATTGCAACAGTTACGATAATATTCGGGCTTGTATAAGGTATAAAGCCTACAATAAAAAGAACTACAGTTTCAAGAATTAAAACTGCTCTTTCTGAATCTTTTATAAACAGGCGCATTGAAGGTTTTTTAAGAATCTCGGCAACGACTACTCCGACAATAAACGCTAGAATAGGTACAGCATGAAGCATTGCCTGTCCCCACTCTCCTGTTGCAGCTTCTATGCCCATAAGTACGACATTTCCAGTCTGAGCATTGGCAAAAACCCCACCTCTTCCAACAAACGTGTAAGCATCAAGAAATCCCCCTACAATCGCAAGAAGCATTCCAAGTTCCACAGACTCAGAGGTAAAGTTACATAAACTAATTTTTCTCTCATTTTTCAATGTTAGCATCTTTGTCATTCTGAATTTTATAACTCGTTTTGAGTTTTATAACTCGTATTTGAATTTTATAACTCATATTTAATAGTAATGACCCTTTTTCCTAATTATATTTAGTTTTTTATGTAGAACTGATATAGTTGATGTCAAATATCCTTATTTCCGTCTTTCCCAAGTACCAAGCAACAGCAGCCATGACTGGAAATCGTGATGGAGCAGTTGGCAACCGTGTAGGTTGAGGCCACGGTGAGCCCTCAAATGTTCCCGAAGAATAGCAAAACTACACCAAGTATCTCTATGCTGTGGCGGTCACGCTGCCAATAATCCGCAATATTCTCTTCTTGCATGGACCGTGAGCTGGCAAATAAGGCTTTCGTTCCTCAAATTTCATAGTAATCCTGTCATGCAGGCATAATAAAAAATTGGAATAATATTTTGAACCTGAATATGATTACTAGATATAAATTATATTTTTTAATTATATAAATGTTGATGAAGGAGTTAAATTGCTTAAATTAGGCTATAAGATCGCACCTGAACAGTTCCCTCCTTCCGAGTTGCTAAAACAGGTAATAGCTGCTGAAGAGGCAGGTTTTGAAAGTATTGATGCCAGTGATCATTTTCATCCCTGGAGTGAAAAAGGGCAGGCCTGTTTTATCTGGAGCTGGCTTGGTGCGGCAGCTGCGAGTACTCATAGCATAGAACTTGGAACAGGTCTGACCTGTCCTATCCTGCGCTATAATCCTGCGGTTATTGCTCAGGCTGCAGCAACAGTATCATCACTTGCCGGAGGAAGGACCTATCTTGCTGTTGGAACTGGGGAGGCTTTAAATGAATACTCCGTAACCTTAGAATGGCCTGAGTATGATGAGCGTCAGATCCGCATGATAGAAGCAATAGAACTTATCCGCAAACTCTGGACAGGGGATAAGGTCAGTTTTGACGGGTGCTACTATCAGACAAAAAAGGCTAAATTATACACTCTGCCAAAAAATGAAATTCCTATCTATATTTCTTCTCTAGTGCCTGAAAGTGCATATATTGCAGGCTATTATGGGGACGGCCTTTTAACTGTAGGAGGGGCAAAAAGCCTGGAAAAACCTAAACAGATTCTCTCCGAATTTGAAAAGGGGGCCAGGGACTCAGGAAAAGATGCTAAAAGTTTACCGAAGGCAATAGAAATATCTGTTGAATACGGAGTAAACATTGAAGCATCTATTGAGAATTTTATGAAACTCTGGTCAGGAGCTGCAGTTCCTGCTCTTTTCGTAAATAAGATTTATACTCCCGAA
>DUGT01000131.1:0-121 GCA_013331275.1 Methanosarcina sp.
TCCCCATTAGTAATGAGATTCGTATACCTCGAATCCGCAATTATGGTGGTCTTGTAAGTGCATTTTGCGGCCATATCGTCAATGCAAGGCACAATTCTCTGGAACCCCCACTGCTGGCACT
>DUGT01000131.1:386-16560 GCA_013331275.1 Methanosarcina sp.
ATCATCTTTCCGGTATCTGTAAGAAACCTCGTACTGTATGCAGCTCACAGCCCTGATCTCAAGGTCCCTGCAGTTTAATTCCAGCTTCTCGATAGGAGCGTCCTTTGTCCTTACCCTGAGTACGGACTTCACATTCGTCCTGTCATCATAAACATCAAATACCAGATCCATATGCAAAACGTTAACAGTAAGTTCCCCGAAATCTTCAGGGTAATATTTGCAAAGTCTACATTTCATAAAAATGTCACCAAATAAAATTATAAGAGTTATATTATAGGATAGAAAAGGAAGGTATGAGATTTAAAGGTGTAGTTTTGAAGAAAGAAATATTCAAAATTTTAAAATCAGATGTTCAAATCAACATATTAATATAATTCAACTTCATCAGATGTTAATCGACTTTTTGGTAATTAACAAATTCAAAAGGAAAAACATTTTTCGGTGAGTTTCTGGATGAAATCAAAATATACAGTTCTTGATATGTTTTCTGGTGCAGGAGGACTCTCCGAAGGTTTCTTTCAGCAAGGATTCAAATTTGCCTCTCATATAGAGAAAGATAAGTATGCCAGAAATTCCCTGGAAACCAGAGCCATTTACCATGCCCTGAAAAATTCCAGTAATGAAAAGATTTACAGGGATTATATCTCAGGAAAACTCAACAGGGATGTGTTTATTCAGAAGTTCAATGAGCTGGAACTTCCGTCTATTGGATTACTACAGGGTGAAATCTTCGAATCAAATGAAGAAACTATGATGAAAGATATTAAAACACACCTGGCGGTAATTGATAGCGATTCAGTTGATGTGATGATAGGTGGGCCACCATGTCAGGCATACTCAGTTGCAGGTAGAGGTAGAAAACCAAAGGAGATGAAAGATGACCCACGTAATTACTTATACAGGTACTACATCTCATTTTTGAAAAACTTTAATCCTGAACTTTTCGTATTTGAGAATGTGCCAGGAATAACAAGCGCAAACGGTGGGGACATTTATTCTAACTTTCACAAAGAAGCGGAAAAGTATGGGTATAAAGTGGAAGCTCATATAGTTTATGCTACAGGTTTTTCTGTACTTCAAGATAGAAGAAGAATTATATTTATCGGGTGGAAAGATAGGTATGATCTTTCTTACCCTGAGTTTCCGAAAAAACCACCTATAAAGTTTCCCGTTTCAGCTCTTTTTAAAGATTTACCTGTTTTACAGGCTGGAGAAGGTACTGAACAGGCTACTAAATATTCCAGGTCACCTTCAAGATCATCAAAATACCTTCAAAAGTTTAATATTAGAGAGAAAAACGATGTTCTCATTCAGCATAAAGCAAGAACTCACAACAAGAGAGATCTTGAAATATACAGGCAGGTCATAAATAAATGGAATTGCGAAAAAAAGCGTCTAAAATATAATGAGTTAGATCCAGAATTTCAAACACATAAGAACAAAAATTCATTTCTTGACAGGTTCAAAGTTGTTGACGGAGACAATTATTCTCACGCCATACTTGCTCATATTGCTAAAGATGGGCATCATTTTATACATCCAGATATATATCAATTAAGATCCCTTACAGTTAGAGAAGCAGCACGAATACAATCATTCCCTGATAATTATAAGTTCGAAGGCTCAAGAACTGCACAATATATGCAAATCGGTAATGCTGTACCTCCACTCATGGCTAAGGGAATCGCAATTGAAATCGAAAAAATGCTCAACGAGATTTTATGAAGTCTATTAATAAAGACAAAGAATATTTCAAAAAGATAAAGATAATCCGTACCGAACTTTTGATGTGGGGAGAGCAAAATCTCAGAAAATTTCCCTGGAGAGAAACCTCTGACCCATATAAAATTGTCATTGCTGAAGTGATGCTTCATAGAACAAAAGCTGATCAGGTAAAAGATGTATATGAGAAATTTATCCTTAAATATCCTGATTTTGAGTCGATTGTTAAAGCTGGTCGTGAAGCAATTAAAGCTGATTTGAAATCTCTTGGTCTTTTCTGGCGTGCAGATTTACTTTACGATATGGCTGTCCAAGTTGTGGAAAAATATGGTGGAAAACTACCTCTGGAAAGGAAGAAATTAATGGCAATGCCAGGAGTAGGAAATTACATTTCAGCAGCTATTCTATGTTTTGGATTTAACCTTCCTGAGCCAGTTCTGGATACTAATACGGTACGTGTACTTGGAAGAATTTTTGGGCTGAATATTACAGATTCCTCTAGAAGAAGCAAACTATATTACGATGTTATGTACGATCTTATTAATTTCTGGGATCCACGAACAGTTTCTTTTTCTTTAATTGATTTTGCAAATGCGGTTTGTATTCCTGGAGAAAAACCAAGATGCGAAATTTGCAACCTCAAAGACATCTGTATATATTACTCAGAATTGTAAATCTCTTACAATTACGATTTTCAATACTTTTTTTGAATTCCTTTTTAATAATTATGTTCAAAACTAAATATAACATATCCATTCATGACAACATAAATATAGAGACGATTCTATCAAAAAATATTTAACCAAATTTGGAATACTAACTTATTATAGTATTGTTGAATATCTAACAAGCAACTTCTTTAATAACTGTTCTAATTTATGTATTCGTTGGACTATATGGAGTGAGACTGTGCGGGAGAAATATATTGAAGAACTAATAAAAGAAGTTTTAGGACCAAGAAATGGATCTGAGGAAACAATAGTTGGAGCAGATCCTTATACAGAATACATTACTGGAGTTATTATTCCAAAGGATTACAAACAAAGAGAACTTGGTCCAGATTCGGAAATTCCCACTGTTGAGGAGGATGATAACGGGGCAGAAGATACTAATTCACAGGAAAATACATTTTCAATACTCCCATTAGAACTTGATCCTCGTATAAGATCCAAATCCTTTGGAATATCTTTCTTAATTAAGGGTAAGGATCCTTGCTTGAAAGTTTGTGTAACTTGGGGGAGATATTTCAAAGAAGAACTCATTTCAGAAAATTCTAATGGAAAGAAAGTCTCTGAAACAGAATTTTCTTGGAAACGAGAACCCTATTGTAAAATTTTTAATCTCAATATGTTTGGAGAGTCTTCTACAGAAATAACTGTTTACGAAGGAATGGATGGAAAAATTGTACTGAATAGTCGGGGAATAAAAGTCAACGACTCACTCCATGTTATTCTTAGTCTGATAAACGAATTAAAGATTGGAGATTGTTATGGAGACAAAGTAATTGAATCGTCTCTTTATCAGCCTTCTATACGCGTTATTCTTGGAAATGGTTGCAAATTAAAGTCAATTGATTCCGAAAAAAATGATGAGCTTAACTTTATCTACAGAGAAAATCCTGTTCTAGCAAGAGGTCACATGTGTTCCTCTATATGGAAGGATGTGGATTATCATGACAAATTTAACATTAAAGCATTGTGGTCTGACGGTATTCATTTTGATGAATGTCGTGAATTCATCATTTGTGATGTAAGAAGTGAATTTGTTCCTCTTTATCCAAATCCAGCACCTATTTTTGAATGGATAAACTCTGAAATCTCGAATTCTCCAGTTTTCTCAGCTTTAAAGTTATCCGAAATGTGGGAAGAAACGGAAATCGTAGATTATTTAAATCCTATCCTAAAAAGTTATGAGAAATGGATTCAAAAAAATGAAATTTCACTTGAGAATTTTTCGGAGACTGATACACTCATTGCAAAAAAACTTATAGACAAACAAAAAATTTGCCTTAAAAGGATTAATCGAGGAATAGAATGTCTTCAAAATGATAAAAATGTTCTTCTGTCATTTTGCTTTGCTAATAAAGTTATATGGTTACAAAATCTCTGGAAAAAGGGCGGCAAACTGGAGGAAAGTGATATTGACTTTGTTTGGAGACCATTCCAACTTGCATTTTTCTTAATGAATCTGGAATCTCTATCCAACAAAGACTCCGAATTCAGAGATTACGTTGATTTACTGTGGGTACCTACAGGAGGAGGAAAAACAGAGTCTTATCTTGCAATGATGGCCTTTGTTATGGCTTTAAGAAGAAGGAATGCACAGGCAAGACTTTGTAATGGAGATAAAGATAACAAAGATATAACTGGGGCAGGAACCTCCATAATTTCTAGGTATACATTACGCCTTTTAACTGTCCAACAATTTAGAAGAACACTTGTTATGATCACGGCAGCAGAATACCTGCGTGTTTTCAATAATCAGGGACTTTCTGGATGGAGGCCACAAAAATGTTCTACATTTGAAGATTGGCTATATGGAACTGTAAGATTTTCTGTAGGAATGTGGGTAGGAGGAGGAGTATCTCCTAACCATCTTCGTGGTGAACAAGGAGCGATTAAGGCATTACAAAACAGTTCATTGTCAGAAGGTGAACCTGCTCAGATAGTAAAATGTCCAGTATGTGGTACTTGGCTTGCTGTTCCCAGTTCGGGTTTACCAGTCGGGGTTAATAAAATATATTTCGTGGTTAAATATGAAAAAACTCTCTCTCAATTGAAGAGTCACGTTTCAAAGCTTACATCAGTTTCTGATTTGATTACGAAAATTCAAGTTTCAGATAACAGATGTCTCAGTGACTATTTCATAATGCATATTACATTTGACAGCTCCAGAAAAGTTGACGAAAAAGAATTTGATGATATTATATTGAAACTTGAAAAAGAGCTTAACGTCAAAGTTGCTTCTTTCAGACCTTCACGATCTGGTTATTTCCCTTCATACAATGAAGTTGGACGAAAAAAAGGTTCACCTGTTGATTTTGAAATTTTTTGCCCGAATCCTGAATGTGATCTTAACAATAATGTTAATCATAAGGAAGGCGTACCCTTCAATGTTTCTGGAAATTCAAAACAGAAATTACCAGGTGGTCTGTTTGTGAAGGATAATGCTTCTCCGTTTATTGCAAGTTCACATATTCCTATTCCAGCATACACTGTTGATGAGCAAATATACCACAGATGTCCAACTATTATTGTAAGTACAGCAGATAAAATAGCAAGGCTGGCTTTTGAACCCAGATCTGGTTCCATATTTGGAAACGTGAAAAAATATAATGGATTTTATGGTTACTATCGTGATGATTCAGAAGAATTGTTGCCAAATAATTACACCAAAAATGCAATTTCAAAGTATTCCACTAATGTAAGTTCATTCTTTCCACCTGATATGATAGTACAGGATGAACTTCATTTAATGGATGGACCCTTGGGTAGTATGTTTGGTATTTATGAGTGTGTTGTCGATGGTCTTATCCGTGAATCAGGTGGAGTTCCAAAGTATATTGCATCTTCTGCAACTGTTAATAATGCAGCGATTCAAGTTAAAAGTCTTTTTAATAGACCGCTATTCCAATTTCCTGCATATGGTTTAACTTTCAAAGATAGTTTTTTTGTTAGAATGCCTTCTTGGCCATTTGGATGGGATGAAAATAAACCCGGAAGAGTTTACATGGGAATCTATGCACCAGGAAGAGGTCCGTTGACACCAATTATAAGAATATGGTCAAGGATGCTGCAGACTGGTGGAGAGAATTATTCTGAAAAGGAAATTATAAATTTCTGGACTCTTGTAGGTTATTTTAATTCCATTAGGGAGTTAGGAGGGAATAGAGCACTTTTTAGAGAGGACATTATTGAAAGATTAAACAATATTTCCAAAGATTCAGTCCGAAATTTGGATGCTGAAAAAGTTGTTGAACTTTCAAGCCGGATAAACTCTACTGATATTCCACAGCTACTTGAAGAACTGGAACAGGGAAAGAAACGTACTATAAATGAAAATCCTGATGCTATATTCACTACATCAATGTTTGGAACTGGTGTAGATATTCCTCATTTATCCTTAATGGTTGTAAATGGGCAGCCCAAAACAACATCTCAGTACATCCAGGCAACTGGCCGCGTAGGAAGAGATCATGGAGCTCTGGTTGTCATATTTTATAAAGCTGGGAGAGCAAGAGATCTTAGCCATTATGAGATATTTACAGGATACCATCATAGAATAAACATCGAGGTAGAACCAGCTTCTGTTTCTCCTTTTTCGGATGGATGTTTAGAGAAAGCAGCGGGTCCTGCAATTGTTTCTTTTCTAAGAAATATGCCTGATCCAAGTTCTAGATGGTTTATTGAATCAGGTCATATTATTCAAAGTGAAGAGTCATTAAAAGACTTAGGTAAGTTTTTGAGTAACTGTTTACCTTGTAATATTTCCAAAAAAACGATCCAGTGTTTCCGTTCTCAGTATGATCGATGGCTTGGAATTTCACAAAAGCTTGGTTTCACAAAAAACTTGGTTTATAATGAGTATACTCAATATAGGCCTCCAGAAAAAAATGTAATACTTGGAGATCCAGCGCATGAAAAGGTTGGTTTATGTGTTGTCTATAAAAACGCTCCACAATCTCTTCGTGAAATAGAAGAAACTACTGCGTTTGAGGTATAAATATGACAAGGGAATTTCAGCACATAAGCAGATCGCAGTTTGTTCTTACTTATGGTCCGGGTTCCGTAATTGAAACTAAAAGAGGACCTCGGATTATTCCATCTTTGGGAAAAGGACTTGGCGAGAACTTTAACCCTGATACTTTCCGAAAATTTGAAATCGCAGAGACAAGGATTTCCAAATACATTAAAAGCAAATCTGAAGGAAATACGAATATTCGTATAGTGGCTTTGCCTACAAACGCTGGACTTGGAAAGCAAAGTAATTATCGAATTTATTCAACATATGTTTTTCCGACGTGGAAAGTCTGCTATGGAAGAAGAGGAGGTCATGCCCCTATTTTGTATAATGGATCTAAATGTCCTTTATGTGAAACTAATGATGAATCTTCTGCAGTTAGATTTGTTGCAGCATGTTCAGACGGCCACCTCGATGAGGTAAACTGGAATTATGCTGTCCATAAAAACTCATCATGTAAACCAGAATACTTCCATTGGAAAGCAAATGGAAGTTCTCTGGAAGATATTGTCATAGAGTGCCCTATTTGTAAATCTAGAAACAATATGAAGGAGATCTACAAAATGAATTTTTTCTGTACAGGAAGAACTCCTGAAAGAGAATCTCCTTCTAGCGATTATTTTCCTATTTATACCAAGCCAGACAGGTCTAAAAATTGTGATAAGTTGATGAAAATAATGCAAAGGCAGTCAACTTCACTGAGAGTTCCTGAAACGATGACCCTTTTGACAATTCCCGAGTTCGATACTCAGATATCGAGGATTCTCCAAAGATCGGATGTTTCAATAGCTCTTGATACAATGATAAATATGCCTTCTGATATATTACCTAGAATGGATACTGATACAGTTATAAACTTGATTTCAGGTAGTTTGAAAGGAAGAGTTCCTGAGAATTCGCTTGAAGTTATAAATAAAGAGATTAAAGAAAAGGGTGTGTCAGAGTTTTGTGATCTTTATAAGCGCTTAAATGATGAAAATAAATCTTTCATGAGTTTAATGTATGAAGAATTCGATTCACTGCTATCAGGGGCAGGAAGTTCAACCAAAAATTTTGTTATGGGGCACCCAAAAAAGATTATCTCAGACTCACATCTCATTCCTGAATTGCTTGTTCATCCAATTAGTAAGATCAGAACAATTACAGTTCAGCTTGGCTACAAACGTATGGTGTCAACTACAGATGAAAATGAACTCCAATTGTTAGTTTCATCAGGTGTGTATTTACCTTCGGATGGAAGTATCTGGTATCCAGGGTATGAAGGATTTGGTGAAGGTATATTCATTACATTTAGTGAAAGAAAAATGCCTGATCTAACCTCAAAACCCGCCTATAACCTGTGGAAAGAATACATAGCGTCAGGTATGACATTTGACTCAGAGTGGTCGGAGGTTTCCGCAGAACCCGAATTTGTCTGGCTTCATACATTTTCTCACGCAGTCATCAGAGCTTTATCTTCACACACTGGTTATTCAACAGCTTCACTGAGGGAAAGGGTTTACATATCTCGTGATGGAAAAAATGGGGGCATTCTTATTTATAATACATCTCCAGGAGAAGATGGAGGGATGGGTGGGCTTGTAGGATCAGTAGACATATTCCACGAAATAATCACTAAGGCACTTAAAAATGTTTCATTTTGTTCTAATGATCCACTTTGTTATGATGTCACTAAATCAGCAGAATGCGTAAATGGGTCGGCATGTTATAGTTGTCTTTTGATTTCTGAAACTTCATGTGAACATAGAAACCTTTGGCTTGATAGACATCTTCTCATTGGGGATTGATGATGATTGAAGAAATTGTTCCTGTGGCAACGGGTGAAAAATGGATTGGATATGGTATAAGATCATTTAGATCGGTAATCAACGATATGATTTCAAATGCCACTAGTGAACTTTATCTTACAGCTTATGTCCTGACAGATATGAGCATAGTTAATAAACTGAAACAAGCTCTAGAAAGAGGAGTTCAGGTTGAAATATACTTATACGGAGATGAATTTGCTCAAAGAAACGAGGCTGTGGATCATATATTAAAATTGCAAAATGAATTTAATTACTTAATAATACACAGAGTTGAAAATGAAATTCTTCATGCTAAAGTTCTTGTTGTTGATGGCAACAAAGTTCTTTCTGGATCGGCTAATTTTACTTTCAGTGGAATGACAAATAATTATGAACTTGGTTTCTTGGTAGAGGATCCATCTATAGCGCTCCAAATTTTAACATTGATTAAAAAGTTGGGGAAAAAATGAGAACCTATTATCACTTTGCTTATACTTGTCCCAATTGCCATGAACCCCATATAACTGGGAAACCAATTGAGTTCATTGACGAGAAGCATCTTAGATGTACTTCTTGCGATGCGATATTCTACTCCAAAGTAAATCTTTTAACAGAATCATTTCCCAACACAGTTAAGTATGTTATAGAGAAAGAAGGGAATAACTCGAAAAATTATCTTTCTCGTTTGCCTTTGATGTGGAAAATCATACCTAATGATATCGAAAAATCATATATTGAGTGGATGAGAAATGATCCAAAAGGAATATTTTTTATTACTTGGCCATGGATAGATGTTCGTTTCAGTTCTCTTCTTTCCTCAGAATATCTTTTGAATTCTCCTCAAAAAAAAGTAATAATCCTTGGAAACTTTTCTACAAATAGTGAAATTGATCCTTTTATATCTTCCTATTCATCTTACGATAGCTTTAGAAAGATCATTTATACAGAAGATACTCAAAATCTTATTCCACTTGAGTTGAGAAGAGAGAGTAATAATCTAAAGAATGAAATGATTTTCGAAAAGGAAGATATAATAGAGGTAAAATATAGAAAATTTGGCGGAAGTGAAACAAAAAATAAGCTATTTCATGGTACTATAAGAAAATGTAAAAACGCTATTATAAAAGAATCAACAGAGTTTAGTGAAAATCTCATAAGAGAAATTTCCTTTCCTAAATCAAATGGTGAGAGAGAAGTTAAAGTTATAAATAAAAATGGAATTTGGAATGTTTCTCTTGAAAAACAAACCCGTTGGACGGGAAATCTCAATTATAAAAAGATATGGTTATGGGAAATTCTCTTTTATTCTAGTAAATTAAAAAAATGTGATTCGGAAATTAAATCGCTTTTTTATTATGAAAACAATAATGAAGCAGATTTCAACAAAAAATTAAAGTTGCACTTTTTCTCTACTGAATCTGAGATTTCAGAGACTCTTAAAAAAATCGCATTGATATCTCCTGATATCCTTATAATCGAAAACATTGATGAAATTATATCTGATTCCAGATACGCTGGTCGTATGAGTAAAAACATATTGGAATTTTTGAGAAAATCTACTATAAGTACAATTTTAATGTTTTCTACCAATCCGGATATTCGCCATTTGTATAAACTCTGTGAAAATGAAACAATTTTCGGATCTATTAAAATATTCTTCCACACATGGGATTCTCCACTTCTTCTAAATGAAATGAAGTTTAAAAATGAGTCAAGACATCCAAATCCAATTGCCTCCAAAATGAATCAGATATCTCAAGAAAAGCTAAGAAAAACTGAATCTGAATATATATCATTTGACTTTTACAATAAAACTCTTGAACTTATTGAATCATGTCTTGAAACCATTCCTGATGAACTTGGAAAAGATGCAAAACGTTACTTCAATCGTGTTTTTTCAACAGTCTTAAACCTAACTGGGGATTACACAAAGCCTGAAATTTTATCTGTCATGAAATCCTGTAACAATTTTTTAACTTATGATGCTTTGCTGAATAACTTAAGTCAAGAAACTAAGCAAGAAGTCTTTCTTTCTTTGAATAATTCTTTAAAGGAAGTTTTTCATATTGAGTTTACTACTCAGAGAAATTACCTAAGAGAACAAGTAATAAGTATTATTAATAACATTTTCACTAAATGTAATAACTGTTATGTTACCACAATTGTCAACCGTTATGAAGTAAAGGGAGCCGAGCAAATATTTCATAAAGAGTGTTCTATATCTGAGTCATTTTTACCTTTTTTAACTGTTTGTAGTTGGGATAAGTTAAAAAGTATTGAAAGGATAATTCCAGAAGGATTCAAACATTTTGTAGTATCAACAGAATATCCGTCTTTAAGTTATAACTTGCATTCTTCTAATGTTGATAAATTTTTCTTTGTCGGAAACCCTAAAAAATTGAAGAAAATAAAGGAAATTGTCGATAAGAGACTTCTCGAAATGAATGCCTATCCAGTTTTCAAACTTTCAGATGATATCCCGGCACCCTATCTTCTTAGAGATCTACTACTTAAGGTAAAAACTCCTGTAAATGAATGTATTAAAGACATTTACGACCTTGAAATAGAAGATAGTGAGTATACTATGCCCTATTATAGTGTCAGTTCTCACAGCAAAGTTTTAGATTTTTTAAATGAGTCTCATGCTCCTTATATGTTGAATTCTGGAGACATGGCTGTTTTTTGCATTGACACCCTAAACAGAGGTATATTTCTTCCTTTTGATAAAGAAATAATGCTTAAGGACGGTAGTTTCTTTAGAGAAATGGTATTCGCCCATGACTTTCCCATTTCATCGGTAAGGAAAGAATTGGTAAATAGGGAAATTATCCTCAATAAATTAGGTTTTTATCTGTCTTTCCGTTACATATTTTTTCAATTCATGATGAAGTGGGGAAATAATCTTCAGTTCCAGAAGGGACCTTTTGAATGGAAAGGATTTAATAAGTTATTTCAAGACTCTGTTTTATGGATTACTCTATTAGAAAGAGCAATTGAGATTTTTGCAGAAAACAATAATATTTCTTTCAAAAATTCACAGGATAAAGTTGCGAATATCTTGGCAAATTCTGGAATAACTGCAAGAAGCCCTGATTACATATCCAGCTGGTGGTCAAATTATGATGAAGTAATAGTTGACTCTGAAATATATAAACTGTATCGAATTGGACATCCTTTCTCTCCACTTGATATGAAAATAATCTCTGAGCGTATCAATCAGATATCTCCAAGTCTTCTATCAGACATTAATATTGCATACAGATCATACGCAGCTGCGCTTACAATTCAAAATCTTAGGCGCAATGTGTTGAAAGGTCACAAGGAAAATGATGTTAAGTATTCATTTATTTTTTCTAAACTCGAAAAGCAAATAGTTCAGTTAATAAATGATGCGGAGTTATTTCGAGTAAAAGCAGTTGAGAAAGTTAATATTTCTCAAGAGACTGAAGCGTTGAAAGTTATTTTTAATTATGTTGATTTATTTGAAAGTTTATGAGACATTCGTTCTCATTTGTATTTCATTCCAGTTCTTATAGCTCAGCCTACTTTCCGCAGTAAACTCGGTATATTCACAATTTTCCTGCTATCAATTGTGCAGCCCTAAAACAGAATCAGCATGTAGCTACCGCCTAGAAAACTTTTTCCTCATGCAAATTATTCAAATTAAAAACAGTAAAAAAGAAAATGTAACCTGAAAAGCAAAAACTCCTCTCACTCAACCTCAACACCCAGTGTAAATTTCTCCTCCGTGCCGGTTATGTTCTCCCAGGACCTTCTGTATATGCCGTTTACCTTCTGGCTGCCCGGAGCTGTGGCTTCAATTACCCATAAATGAGTTCCGGGGACACCTGTAAGGTTTTCAGGGTTTAGACCTTCGATATATTCGTCATCGAGAATACTGAGCCCGTTGCTCAGGTTAAGTTCCCATAAATAGCCTGCCGATGGATCTTCTCTAAGACTGACAGTAAAATTCTCTCCGTTTTTCAGGCTTATGGTTTTTCCGTTGTCAGCTTCGGTTACTATCTGACCTTTTGCTATTGTTTTGTTAGCTCCAGTCATGTTATCAGTCACGTTTGCAGATGTCTCAGGATTTACAGGCTGGAGCTGGTCGGTATTTCCCTGAGTTTCGTTTCCTTGAGTTTCATTTCCGGTATTACCTGTCTTTCCAGTACAGCCGGCTGCAAAAACGACAGCAGCTACGATGAAGAGCACTGCTATGGCTTTTAATACTTTCTTCATAACCCTCCTCCCGAAAATTCTCTTACTTTGTTTCAAAGTGAGAAATTTGTTTTACTTCTTTATTGATGCTATTGACACTAATTTATTTCGCCTCCAAGTTCTAAGCTCGTACATATTTACGCAAAAATCAGATTTCGAAGAAGCTGGAAGGGATAGTGACTTTTTCAACTGGTATGATGCAGCAAAGTTCCTGTGAACTATCTTATTATAAAATGAAGCACAATTTCTATCTGGTGACAGGAAAATAACTCTCACTGTGGGTATAAAAGGCGATTTCACACCTCAGGAGGTAGTGAGGTCATCGTGCAGGGCTGAAGCAGAATAAGCGTGTGGCTAAATACAAGATAAAAAGTATTCGGATATTTGTGAGAATTTTGAAAAGAAATATGAAATGGATTCAGATACTTTTATCGAAAAATTCAATTCCGGAGAACCTGGAGACGATGATGACTTCTTTGACTGGTATGCAGCAAAAAGGGGGCTTGACATCTGGAATAAGAAGTTGAAAATCATCCTGGGGATTCAGATATGAATCTCAGAGATTATTATTTGAAAATAGAATCCTTACTCAAAGAGTTCTCCCTCATTACACACTTTTCTATTGAATTTGAGAAAGTTACAGCTTATATAGGTTATTTAAAAGGTAAACTTGAATTCATTAATGGTTCGACACCTTACTTTTTTGAATTTGTTGAGATTCAGAATGATACCCCTGTACTTGTTAAGTATAAATACCAGTGGCAATCATTTGAGGGTGAGCTGCTAAAAAGATGGGATAACGCTCCGCACCACAAAGAACTGGATACGTTTCCAGACCACGTCCATGATCCAAATGGAGTGTATTCTTGCCATGAATCTTGAATTAATACTTGACAAAGGACTTAATCTTGAATAACGTAATCATTTGAGAGTTCTACTTTCCTCGTAAGCTATATATACCATCCCCAATAAATAAGGATACTGTATAAAAGTCTCTAATTCGGAGAGTGTTTTTTCAGATAATGTTGCACCAGAGGATCAATGTAGAACTGAACCTTCAGATGCATCCATTGAAGTTTTCAGCTTTTTGTCTCATTTTTAGGACTCCATAAGAGCCAGTATATATGCTTTTGCGGGGAACTCTATTTAATTTTTGAGTTTGTTGAAAGCTGCCGACAATAAGGCCTGATTGACTAAAACACAAAAACCAATTAAGACAAAACAAAAACGAGCTAAATAAAGAGCACACTTAGTACCTTTATTTGCGAGGCTTGAAATAAAATGTCAGAAGAATCAGATGATCCAGACAGTAGTGATAGTAGCAGTCGTCAAAAAATGTTCACAGTAACCGGAGTGGTTCTGTGCGCTATACAGCTTGCGTTCTTCGTAGGCATGATTTTAAAATTTATCGAGACGGATTTCCTCGGTGGTTTTACATTCATGCTGCTTGCTTACTCTTCAGCATTCGTTTACAGAAATCTGGAGAATTCCGGGAAAATTCCCAGTTTAGCCGAGAACTGATGACTGTGTGGCTTCGCTCTAAAAACCACACTCTATATTAACTATCTGTTCTGAACTTTTTATTTTTTCCTTTTTTTATCTTTTACTTTTTACTGTTTGTCTTTTATCGTTCACTTTTTACTTTTAGCCCTAATCTTTTACCCTTCAACTGTTACATCTTGCCGTTGTTTGCTATTTTTTGTATTTTTCAACAATGTATTAAAAGTCCTGTAAATTCGTTCTACACATGATTCATAGGGTTTTAGACTAAAATCTGAACATAATTTCGGTTTCTAGCTGGATTTTTACGGATAAAAGCTCTCGAAGGGTATTTTATATTCAGGTTTAAATAAAATTTGAATTACGAACATTCTCTATAAAGGTTCGCATTTTGAGATATTTTTTGAATTCTGACAGGAAAAACTGGTAATTTCCTGCTAAAACACGAAAGTTTCTGTATAGAGCATTCGTGTTTTGGCTCTTACAAATATATGAAATCATTTCAGGATAGAACATAGCTTAAGTTTTTTTCAATGGATTTCTTTTATAATAAAAAAATAATATAGGGAAATACAGAACTTAAGAACTTTTGGATACACTACCTAAAATTCTCATACTTGGTGCATGTAAAGCGGCTCATGAGTAGTTGTCAGGAAATAAAAATATGTCAAACTCTGAGCTATCAGCATAGTCACTGAGGGAAATATAAAGAAATAAACAAACAATCCAGCTACCTAAATATATAGATTAAAACTTATTTAGCTACGTTGAATCAGATATCAGTATATTCTTCAGATTAAACTCTTATCACTGTAGATCTGGTAATTTCGGTAGTTCCATCTGGAAGCTCCTCCATTCCTTTCCAGAACTTAGCTTTTGCAGATGCTTCCATATAGTCATTGAGTACTTTTTGAGCATTTTTATCTGCCAACACAGCTATTATGTCAAATTTTTCACCAACATTATTTTCTCCACCGAATTGAATAGAAAGCCTCCAACTTCCGTCATTTTGAGTATTTATTGAGTTTTGTGGATAATATTTGTATGCAGTTTGCGGATAAATTGCAATCCAGAGTTTCTGGTCTTCAGGAATATTTGTAGCATTTCCAATTATAGTCTCAGTCACGTTAACCATTGCTGGGTTTGAAGGATAGTTAATGCTTATCTTGGCCGATTGTAATTCTGTTGAGATCGATTGTCGTCTTGTTACTGTAAACTTGATAATTTCAGTAGTTCCATCTGGAAGCTCCTCCATTCCTTTCCAGAATTCAGCTTTTGCAGATGCTTCCATATAGTCATTGAGTACTTTTTGAGCATTTTTATCTGCCAACACAGCTACTATGTCAAATTTTTCACCAACATTATTTTCTCCACCGAATTGAATAGAAAGCCTCCAACTCCCGTCATTTTGAATATTTACTGGGTTTTGAGGATAATATTTGTGTGCAGTTTGTGGATAAATTGTAATCCAGAGTTTCTGGTCTTCAGGAATATTTGTAGCATTTCCAATCATAATTTCCGTCATGTTAACCATTGCTGAATCTGAAGGATGTGTAATCCTTATATCCGAAGTTGGTTTAGGTGTCGGTTCTTCTGTCACATTATTGAAAAAACCACTCTGAATAATAGCAGCTATAATTACTGCAATAGCACTTATAATTGCAATTTTTATTTCCTTTTCCATGTTAAAACTGGACATCTATAAATATTTATAATTTACTTAAAAAGAACATGAAGTTCTTCAAATAATACAGTGTTGCAAATTTGCGGCAGTGTCACCAAAGTTCTGTAAAATAATAAATCTCAAGGAGTCACTAACCCAGATGTAATACAATACTCATAAATATGATTTTGAATTTACAGTAATTTTAAAGCTAAAAACTACTGGTTTGTTCCGTTATCAGTAGACATCAAATAGGTTCCTATGTGTTTTTTATAGTACTTTTGCGTTTGATGTTCCGATTATTGAAGGAAACAATCAAATTCCTATATACTTTGTAACAATCGATAAAACAAACACATAGGTATTTGTGGAAAATTCCGTCTAAAAAGTGAAATTTTCTTTATAATAATTAAATAAAACAAAAATAACATTTTCAGTATTACGACTTTTGGCAAAGTTGTATCAATTCTGTATGCTAAATGTATTTTGTAATTTTTCAGAAATCTGTAATTTTTAGAATATCTATGAGTTTTACCATCAAACC
>DUGT01000131.1:16760-18429 GCA_013331275.1 Methanosarcina sp.
TGGTCTGAACTTAAAATGGGATTAGTCTGAAGTTTTTAGTGGTATTTTCTGCTCAAAAGAGGTAAAAGATTATTAATTGTGAAAGCATAGCTGCAAATGAAACATAGGGTACAAATAAAGCTCTGAGCACGAAACAATAAGTTAACTGAATTTTCCGAGCCAGGATGGAAGAATCTGGCTAACAAAATAGAAAAAGAAATATAGGATTATTTTTTATTACCAACAATAATTTTTTCAATGGGATAAACATGGAACTAACCTTGCAGATTGATACCGACTACTCGCTTCAGGAAGCAAGCGAGATTATTCGCTCAGCTCTGGAACATGAGAAACATCTTGCAAAATATAAAATAAATCGCTACGCTATGATCTGCGATGAGTTTGAAGATCGGTACGATTTGATCTCTACCGAACTCATAAAAAAGTTCGAGTCTGGTGAACTTATTGCTGAGGAATATCTTGAGTGGTATGCTGCAAAGAGAGGGCTTGATCACTGGAAGAAAAAGCTGGCTTTACTCAAGAGCATTAGACTGTAATTGCTCTAAAAACTCATTAGCAAACTTAATAACATTTTCCTAACAACGAATCGACAATTCTTCAAAAAATTGTTCGAAAACTATCCAAAGGCAAACTCAGTATTGAAAATTATACTGTTTTCACTCATTCTAAGGCGATTACAACCCTTAAATTCTATAAAGTTCCTTTTTGCTTATTATCTCTATCTATAACTGCATAAATTTAATGAAAACATATTTATAACTGCCACACCATCTTCTCATAATAAGCTTTTTTGATGGTGGTTCGGATGGGCACAAAAATCGGTTTAATGAAACTGGTCTTTCGGTCTGAGAGACGCAGAAACCTTCTGATTTACCTCAAAGATGGGCCCAGATCCATAGATGAAATTCAGGAACACCTGTCAGTAGATTCCGTCTCTATCCTCCCTCAGCTTAAAAAATTTAAGGAGAGAGAACTGGTCATACAGAAGGGTCACACTTATGAGCTCTCCGTTATAGGGAAAGCGATTGTGGATAGAATGTCTCCTTTTCTGGATACCATGAAAGTGTTCGAAGACAATTTCGATTACTGGTCACGACGGAGTTTAGAAGGAATCCCCCAGGTTTTACGAAGTCGAATCTGGGAGTTGAAAAGTTGCAAACTTATCCGTCCAGATCTGAATCATATGTTCGAACTGGACTCAGAGTTTGTGGAAAATCTTCTTCTTTCAAGGCAGGTTCTAGGCTTCAGTTCTTATTTCCATCCCTCATTTATTTCTCTCTATCTGGAAATCGCAAAAAAAGGGGCCCAAATTTCTTTAATACTGACCGAACCCGTGCTAAAGAGGTTTAAAGCCGACTACAGTGAAGAGTTTCAAAATTTAGTTCAGTTTGAATGTGTCAACTTATCTCTTTTGCCGAAAAATCCGAAACTTGCAGGCTTCACGGTAACAGATAGGTTTTTCCTGCTAACCATTCTCCCTCAAGTAACATTTTTTGATCATGAAAGCCTATTCAGTTCCGACTCTCAAGCTCTCAAATGGGGAGTCGACCTATTTTTGTACTTGCAAAAAGAATCAGTGTTGGTTTCAGGCAAAAAGAGTTTGATAGTTCATTGATATTTTATTTGTCTGGAGATAAAAATGCAGAAATAGTGAGTTGTAATAGTGAGT
>DUGT01000131.1:18521-19529 GCA_013331275.1 Methanosarcina sp.
ATAGTGAGTTGTAATAGTGAGTTATAATAGTGAGTTGTAATAGTGAGTTGTAATAGTGAGTTATAATAGTTAGTTGTAATAGTTAGTTGTAATAGTGAGTTGTAATTGTGAGTATGTATTGCTGGACTACTCTAAAAACGTCATAATAGCTTAAAATAGAGATTTTTTGATAGCAAATATGTCCAGTTACGTTTTCTATATAATTTACTTATTCCCTTTTGTTCCTTGATCTTAAGCTCCGTTTTTCCTTGTTAAAATCAAAACTGGCAAATTATTTATGTATGTGTGCAAGTATTAAAAGAGTTAATCCTCCTCTTTGATAGGAGTAATTCTGCTTAATAACCGACTCGCTATCTTATTCATTGATAATATGAAAATTAATTCTCTTCTTTCTGGCGATTTTGGATATTAAGTCTTTATTTGTGAAACATATGAGGTGTTAAATTTGGTCAAAAATATTCTTAAAAGTATGGTAGGAGAAGCTCTCATAGGTTCTGGTCCGGAAATTGCACACATAGACCTGGTTATCGGGCCAAGAGGAGGGCCAGTTGAAGTAGCATTTATGAATTCACTTGCAATGCCCAGGCAGGGTCATACCCCACTTCTTGCAGTCCTGGAACCAAATCTCCAGCCCAAACCTGTAACTCTACTTGTAAATAAGGTAACTATAAAAAACGTATCTCAAGCTGCCCTTATGTTCGGGCCGGCTCAGGCTGCAGTTGCAAAGGCAGTTATGGATTCCGTGGCTGATGGCGTGCTCCCTGAAGAACAGGCTGATGACACTTTTATTATCGTTTCAGTATTTATTGAATGGGATGCTAAAGATAAGGACAAAGTTTACGAATTTAATTATGAAGCGACAAAGCTTGCAATAGCAAGAGCTATGGAAGGCAAGCCAACTGTCGAAGAAGCACTTACTAAAAAAGATTCAGCAAAACACCCGTTTGCCTGAATATTTTGGCACAATTAATTTCAAAAAGCAGTTTATTTCAGGTTTAAACCTGCCTA
>DUGT01000131.1:19664-25182 GCA_013331275.1 Methanosarcina sp.
CTGCCTATTTCAGGTTTAAACCTACCTTCTTGAACTGCTGACAGGCGGAATCTCAGAGCTTTTTATCCAGTCTATAAGACTCTGCCTATAATCTTCTTTATAGTCTTTTTGAATATCTTGGCGTATTTCGAATAGAGATGCCTGCATACACTTTTCCGGTCCTTCGGATTTCTCGTGCAGTACATAACCTGTGCTTGATTCCAAAATCAATTCCTTATTTCCTGGAAAAATATGTGATCTACAGACCGGTTCTAAAGTCAAGTTTTATGAGCTTAATTCAGAATCGCAGTATAGGGCCCTATACGGATGCAGTATTCGCGGATTGTAATCTTTGATCAACTGGTCTTAAGGGTAAATATGCCTGAAATATATAATACGTTATACTATCTTACTTCAACGACAGGCTCCAATGCTGTACTTCCAGCTTCAATTCTCTATATGTGTCTATCAGGAGCTGAAAAAGTTTATAGTCAATAGAAACCTGACCTTTTTAGAAAACAAAATCAGAAAACCTATTCTTGTCTTAGGACTCTAAAGTGCTAACGTATCCATCTTACTGAGTGTTGAATCTCCTAATTATTTTTTAGTTAAAAAAGGTCAGAGATTCAAAGTTTACTGTAAAGTTTGTGCTAATAGTTAACCGGAAAAAGATACAAACAGCAGGCTGATACCTTACTTTTTCCAGCATTAGGTAACCTCAGTCCTTATTTTTTCCTTTCTAAAGTAATTGTACATCTTATAAAGTATCTTCCATCCTAAATTATTTTCTGTTTTTTTCTTTCAATTTCTGGATTCATCTCACTCTTCCTCTGAAGTATAAAGCTGACAGATAACCTAACATCAAGTGTCATATAACAGCAGCATAAAGTGACTTTTTCCTTCTAAGTTTTTTTGTCCTGGATGGTTGTACTCACTATGCTGTATTCCAGAAAATTTCTCAAATTTTGTAAGTGTAGTTTATCTATGTTTGGATCACGTTCAGGAATACATTCAGTATCACGTTCAGAGATACGTTTAGTGTCACTTTCAGGGTCACGTTTAGTATTATGTTCCGGAATACGTTCAGGAGCGCGTTTAGTGACACGTTCAGGACAGGTTTTTGTTTTTTTCTTTTATTTCTTTGCCGAGAATGTTCTCGCAAGGACTAAAATTTCTGATTTATGATTATTTTTATAGGTCTTATTCTTTCCAGGCTTTTATCGGCCTCTATGAGGACCGGAACGGATATCGAAGACTGAGTAACTGCGTAAAAAATAAAAGTGCGGGCAGACAAATATTTATAATAAGTATAAGTAGTTTATATTGAGGTAAAAAATAGGAACTTTATAGTGGGGGAATTACATAAATGAAAATTAGAGTAGTTAGTTCTAGAGAGGAAATATTCACTCTTAATCCTAATGAACGTGTTGTTCATCTGGCCTTCAGGCCTTCGAACAAGGATATTTTTGCACTCGTTGAAACCTGCCCGAAAATTGAGGTAATTCAGTTGCCCAAATCTTATAGGCGTACGGTTTCAAAATCTATAGAAATGTTCCTTGAGATGCAGAGAATCCAGCTTATAGAAGGCGATGTATGGGGTCACAGAAAGGACATTAACGAATACTACAGTATTCCTTCCTCAGTCATTGAGAAAATAAGGGAGTTAAAATCTGAGGGGACACCTGCTGAGAGAATCGAAGAAAAGGTCGCAAGGGAAAGCAAACTTAATCCTGAAATGGTTGCTTATATCCTGACCAAGGAAGCTTCTGCCTGAATAAGTATCAAGCCGGACTTCCACCGGATTGTTAGGTACAGGTAAAACCATATTAATAGTATCAAACCTTTGAGAATATTCTCTATTATCCAGATTCCAGCTTAAATATTAAGTTTAAGGAGCCTGAGTAGGTTCCCTGATCCTGGTCAATAGCGTGAGCTTTCCAGGACAGGGAGACTCCATATGTTTTTTGGTTCACAATTCTCTTCTGTTGTTATTGTTTATTTCATTATTGTTTTATTACATTCCTTTCTTAAAACTGATATTTTTCCTACTCTTTTTCCTACTCAATTCACTATATTGAGACACGATTTGGAAATAACTCCTCATTCCTTTCGACAATATAATAGTTTATCTGGTGAACTATAAGAGTTCATCCCAAAGCGAGCTTCATACTTAAAACATATGCGAGTTTTAGAACTATTTCCATTGATAAGAAACTCATGATTATCCATAGTTCCAGATCTGGAGAAATATTTTGAATTATGGTATAGGTTATAGACAAAAAGTCAGAAATAATAGTAACTTATATACCTTTGACAGCTTTAATCTCTTTAGTTACATAAAATCCGATAGGAGACTGAAGGGTTGCAATTAGAACTTCTAGAGTTGATTTTTCTTTCCGACAAGCGAAAGCAGTTATTGCTCTTTCTGAAAGACGGGCCGAAAAATATAGATGAAATCAAAAAAGCCCTTGAGGTAACGTCCACTGCCATTTTGCCTCAGATAAAAAAATTAAAAGAAAAATCCCTGGTAGTTCAGGAAGACAAAAACTACACTCTCTCGCTTATAGGAAAAGTCCTTGTTGAAAAGATGCAGCCTCTCGTCAGCGTAATTGACGTCTTTGAGGACAACTTTGACTACTGGGCTGAAAGAGACCTTCAAGGAATTCCTCCTTTTTTCCGAAGGCGTCTCGGAGAGCTCAAAAAGTGTAAACTGATCCAGCCTGATCTGGACAGGATGTTCGAGCTTGATCCGGAGATAGTCGAAAACCTCTCTAAGTCAAATTATATTCTTGAGTGCATAGCCTATTTTGATCCCTTGCTTATCTCCATATACCAGGAACTTACCAGAAATGGAATCAAACTCTCTTTTCTGATGTCCGGGCCTGTTTTTGAGCACTATTCTAAGGATTACCTCGAGGACTTTCAGAATATGCTAGCCTTTGAAAACGTGAAGTTTTTCCTTTACTCGGGAGAACTCAAAATTGCGAATCTTATCGTAACTGACAGGTTCGTCATGATTTCACTCTTCCCCAAAAGCCAGAAGCATTTCGATAGGGAAAGCCTGATAAGTTACGAGCCTTCAGCTCTCAAGTTTGGAAATGAACTTTTTGATGAATTGCTCAAGCATTCTACTCAGGTTACCCAAATACCACATGAGTAAATCAAGCCTTTTCAAAAACTGCTTGCCCGCAAGCCTTTTCAAAAAAGGCTTGAGCGAAAACGACGGGTCAATATTTGGATTTGAGAACCTTATCCCCAAACCCTATCTGCGTGATCACAAGTCTTTTTTAAAAAGGCTTGAGCGAAAATAGTGCATGAAATTCTTCCCCTGGTAACGGCGTGATCACAAGCCTTTTTTAAAAAGGCTTGAGCGAAAATCATGCATGAAATTCTTCCCCTGGTAACGGCGTGATCAACCGGCGCAACGGTTGCGGCCCAACTGTCGCTCTAAGGACGGCTTAATCATAACGAAGACAATGAGTTAAGCTAAGATGGTTAACTCTCGAATCTTTAATTTGCTTAACATATTTTCCGACTTTATCACAAGTTCTATGAAATTTCTATAATTTCAAGAATAATGGTTAAAGCCTGGAGAAAATTAAAAAATAGGAAGGATGAGCTCCTCCCAAGACAAAATTTTTAAATAACTATCGGAAGCTCAGTCAACTATTCCGCCTGTATTTGCAGAGTGAACAGAACGCTGATACCTTGCAAGGTAACCTGTAACTTCCTTTTTTGGAGGTACAAATGATGCTTTTCTTTGCTTAAGCTCTTCTTCTGAAACTTTAAGATTCAGAATTCTCTCAGGAATATTAATCTCTATCATGTCCCCATCTTTTACCAGGGCAATTGGCCCTCCTTCACTGGCTTCGGGAGACACATGCCCTATACATGGCCCGCGTGTGCCCCCAGAAAAGCGCCCGTCAGTTATCAGAGCTACAGATTCCAGCAGACCCATACCTCCGATTGCGGCTGTGGCTGCAAGCATTTCCCTCATTCCAGGGCCTCCTTTAGGGCCTTCGTAGCGGATGACTATAATATCTCCGGGTTTTACATTGCCTGCAAGGATACTTTCCATAGCATCTTCTTCACAGTCATAAACCTTGGCAGGACCTGTATAAATGCGCATTTTCGGATCAACGGCTGCCTGCTTCACAACCGAACCAGCAGGAGCAAGGGTACCTTTAAGGACTGCAATTCCTCCTTCGGCATGGATAGGTTTTTCGAGAGTTGCAATTATCTCTTTGTTGAGTTTCGGATTAACAATCTCTAACTCGTTCAGGTTTTCTCCGATAGTTTTACCATTTACTGTAAGCTGATCCAGGTACAGTTTGGAGGAAAGTCTCTGCATGACTGCCTGAACTCCGCCTGCCCTGTCAAAATGTAGCATGAAATTAGGGCCGCCAGGGCGAAGTGAGATCAGATGAGGGGTTGTCCTGCTCAGTTCGTCAAATTTTTCAAGAGGGAGGTTCAGCCCGAATTCATGGGCAAGGGCAGGAAGGTGTAGAGTGGTATTTGTGCTTCCCCCAACTGCCATGTCTACCATTATGGCGTTCTCTAAGGATTTGAGACTGACAATCTTTCTGGGGGTCAGGTTCTCTTTAACCATTTCGACGATACGCTCACCTGACTCCTTGGCAATACGGACTTTTTTTGCATCCACTGCATGGGCAGTTGCACAGCCTGGAAGGCTCAGACCAAGTGCTTCAGTTATACAGGCCATAGTATTTGCGGTAAACATCCCTGCACAGGACCCGGCTCCTCCACACGAAAGATTCTCAAGCCTTTTAAGATCAAGTTCTGAAAGTTTGCCTGCACTATAAGCACCTACTCCTTCGAAAACCGAGATAAGGTCCGTATATTTGTCATCAACATAGCCCGGAAGCATAGGTCCTCCGGTTACAACAATTGCAGGAATGTCAAGTCTGCCTGCTGCCATAAGGTGACCTGGCACGATTTTGTCACATGTTGGAATAAGAACAATTCCGTCAAATTGATGGGCTTTAACCATAAGCTCTATAGTGTCCTCAATAACTTCTCTACTGGGAAGGGAATATTTCATACCCTCATGTCCCATTGCTATTCCATCGCAGACCCCTATAGTATGGAACTCAAAAGGAACTCCTCCGGCGTTTCGAATTCCAGCTTTCACAGCTTCAGCAAGTTTATTTAGATGGATATGGCCAGGAATTATATCGTTCCAGGAATTAACGACTGCAATGAATGGCTTCCTCATCTCGGAATCTGTGACTCCGGTCGCTTTAAGAAGTGAACGGTTAGGAGCACGTTCTGGTCCTTCTTTAATAATATCGCTTCTCATTACAAATCTCCTTAAAATCTCGTGATGAAAATTAAGTATAATGTATAGATAGGAAAAAACTTCATAGTATAAACAGATTGGGGAGAAATAGGTTGTAAAAAAGGAAGAAGGTACTGAAAGTTTAGAGAACAGGTACAGGAAGGTTATCTGAAAAAGACAGTTAATGAAATTAACTGCAATCCAGCTGAATTAAAATTATGACCTTTCAAACCTGTATGA
>DUGT01000131.1:25310-25961 GCA_013331275.1 Methanosarcina sp.
CAAACCTGTATGACCTTTCAAACTTGTATGACCTTGAAAATCTGAACGAAGAGTTTAATGGAAAAACTTTCTTTCAGATAGTATATATTATAATTAGATAAAAGTCTATATTTGAGCTATAGAAATTTCCAGAATTTTCACAAAAAGGCAAGATAATATAATAACATCCAAATATTTATATAACCACTCAGATTTTTGTATTATTGCATAGTGAACGGGCCTGCTCTGGACCACATCTACAAGATCACACCCTAATAAACTATAAAAATTAACCATGAGAGGGTTATACCCGTTCACAATTTCTTCCGTTTTTTCGTTTGAGTAATTACTTAGCGGCTTTTACCTTATATTTTCAGAACTGCCGACCTCTCTCCAAAATCCTCCAAAATCGGAAGTGTCAATTCTTGAGTAAAACAAGTTGTTTTATGGCGTGCTGGGATCCGGAAAGTTTAGTTTTCCATATCAGTACTGTGGGGTTGGAAATGAAGTTTATTCCGTAAAATGAATCCTTAAAGCAGATTACAACATAAGTAGTAGATATAGAAACTGAAGTAGGGTCTTCCTCATACCCTACCGCAGATCTTTAATGGAGGTTTTATGTTGTTTCAGATTTTTGCCATTTTTGGTTTTTTGCCATTTTAGGATTATTTT
>DUGT01000131.1:26117-32282 GCA_013331275.1 Methanosarcina sp.
TTTTAGGATTATTTTGCCATTTTTCTTTAGTACTCCAGATTTACCGGTTACTCGGTTACTGTGTCTTCTTCTAGAAATCTACCTTAGCTTTGCGTTTGCCGATAAAAGTCTCTTTTTGATGTTTAACTCTGACATATCGGATTAATAATGGGGTTCATGATAGACATCCAGATTTAGATACTATATCTCTGGTGTTGTAATAATGGAAATGTAACACCAGAGATACTCTAGCTGCAGACTTCTATCTATAAATTAGGAGTACGGATTCTTATTACCGTATATTTTGTATATACAATTTTCCCTTGGGAAGATTACACATAACTCGATACATAAAGCCTAATTTCGGGGAGATTAAAAATTGACTATTTATATTTATCATTTTTATCGTTTCTAAAAACAAGACAATAATAACACTGGAATTAAAGAGATTGATACTTGATAGGAATGTAATTATATAAACAAAATATAGATATAAAAACAAGAACACGGAAAGCAGGAGCATGGAGGTACAGAAAATGGGGATATTAATGAATCCTGTGAAGGTGATTTATAGATGGATGAGGAGTCGGGGGACTATGGAACTTTAAACGATAACTTCCAGACTGCAGGCAGTAAAAATAATGTAAGAGGAGAAGCTCTTCATGCAGCTCTGGAAAAAGAAGAAACTCTGAAAACGATGATCAATAACAGTCACATAGTGCTCTTTCTCTGGAAGAACGAAGATAAATGGCCCGTAGAGTTTGTCTCCGAGAACGTGGCTAAATTCGGATACACGGCAGAAGATTTCACTTCTGGCAGGATAATGTATAAGGATCTGATATACCCCGATGATCTCAAAGAGGTTGAAGAAGAATTCGAGAGAAAAGCACAAAGTGAAGCTTCTGCGTTCAGCATGGAGTACAGGATTATAACAAAAGCAGGAGATATCCGATGGATAAACGAAAGGACTTTTATCCAGAGAGGTTCAGACGGAGAGGCTACGCACTTCCAGGGTGTAGTGCTTGATATTACCAGGCGGAAAAAAGGCGAAGAAGAACTGGAAGAAACTCTTAAGATACAGAAAGTGTTGACTACAGCAGTTAATAATAGTCCTGCAGTATTCTTTCTTTGGAAGAATGAAAAGTACTGGCCTGCTGTCTTTGTATCAGATAATGTGGTACAGTTTGGATACACGGTTGATGACTTTCTATCACAGAAAATCCAGTATGGAAAAATCATACATCCTGATGACTTTAATAGAGTAGAAGAGAAGCTTGACAGGAGCATTCAGAAAGGTGAGGTAAGCTTCAACTCTGAGTACAGAATTTTTACAAAAACCGGAGATATGTTATGGGTAAACGAGAGAACCTTTATCCAGAGAGATATGGACGGGAAAGTAGTCTGCTTTCAGGGAATAGTACTAGATATAACCCGTAGAAAAAAAATTGAAAAAGAACTCAGGAAATCGTTAAAAACGCAGAAAATGCTGCAAAGTATAATTAATAAAAGCTCGGCAGTAGCTTTTCTAAGGAAAAATGTAGAAAACTTTCCTGCAAATTTAGAAAATTGGCCTGTATATTATATTTCTGAAAATGTAACGCAGTTTGGGTATTCAGTAGAAGACTTTCTTTCCGGAAAAATACTTTATGGGAATATAATCCATAGAGAAGACATTCAAGCTGTGGTCGAAAGCCTGGCACGCTCAGTAAGAGAAGGATACGATTCCTTCGAGATGGAATATAGAATTATTACAGGAGATGGCAGTATACGCTGGGTCGAAGACCGAACATTTATCCAGCGAGACTATAAAGGAAAAGTTACTCGTTTTCAGGGAATAATCATAGATGTCACCGGGAGAAAAGAAGCTGAAAAAATGCTTGAAATCCAGAAGGAGCTGGGAGTATCCCTCAGTACTACCTGGAGTCTTCAGACCATGCTTACTCAAATTCTTGATGCCTGTCTGAAGATAGAAGAGATCGATGCTGCAGGCATATACTTGAAAGATGAACTCTTGGATCAGATTAATCTGGTTGCACACAGGGGACTTTCTCCCGAATTCGTGAAAAGTGTCTCGGTATATAGGGCAGATTCTCCAGAAGCTCGGCAGATCTGGACTGAGAAACCAGTCTACAGGATGGATTTTTTTTCAGATAAAATGGCAGATTTAATCAGGAATGAAAAAATTACTGCAGTAGCCGTGATTCCTATGAAGCACAGAGGAGAAATCATAGGTAGTCTTAACTTTGCTTCTCACACTACAGATAGAATTCCACAGAACGTACGCAGTTTTCTTGAGAGCGTGGCTTTCCAGGTAGTGAACTATATAGCTCCTGTACGTATTGTGGCAGACTTTGGATGAACATCTTTTCATACGTGAAATCAACCTGATTGAAGTTAACCTGACCCTTACGAAACCCTTATTTAAATTAATTTTTATAATTAATTAAGGATTGAAAATTGAGAAGACATTGGGTCTAGCCTATTTTCCATTTTTGGGAAATATGCAAACCTGTTTTAATCACTTTGTCAGTCCGTTACTGACGTTAATATAAGATCTTACACAGGGTGGGGGATAAGATTGAAAGCGATAGTAGTCTATCTCAGTACTTCGGGGAATACGAAAGCTATGGCAGAAGCAATAGCTAGCGGAATTGAATCAAAACATGTGGACACAAAAGCTATTAGTTTTTATGACGTAAAACTCGAGGATCTTAATGGCGCCGATGCAATTGCAGTCGGTTCATCGACCTTTTACTACAGGATGCTTCAGCCCATGGAAAAATTCATGGATGAGACTCTAGCTTCCACAAATCCGAAAGGAAAATTAGGAGCTGCTTTCGGATCATACGGATGGAGCGGAGAAGCACCTATACTGATAGCCGAAAAAATGCGAGATATGGGAATGATTGTCATAGATCCTGTACTCAGGATACTGCACAAACCCACAGACAAGGACCTGCAAGAGTGCAAAAGGCTTGGTGTCGACATTGCCGAAAAGCTAAAGCACAAAAGCAAAACTCCACAACCGCAGGGAACACCGAATTAATCTTGGTTTTGAAAGAATAAGAACTCATACTAAGCTTACTTTAAGTTCAGTAACCACAAAAATACTGGACGGAAAGTCAACTTAATCTGTAGAAACCACCGAAGGTGCGGGAAATATCCAAAATTATACCTCTGTTTTTTAGCATCTTCAATTAACTTATTTCGCTTTCGAATTTTTGGAAAATCAACTCCTGAACTAGTTGAAAATCAGTTACTCTAGCCTACAAATCATCCCTCTTTATCGAACAAAGTTATCTAAAAGTTTTCCGTTCCCCTGAGACGGAAGTCGGGTGACGGAACTCGGGCAATTCAGCCCTCTTGAGCGTAGCGAAAAGGGCCCCGTCCTCCCGAGACGGGACTCGGGTGACGGAAGTCGGGTGACGGAAGTCGGGTAACTCAACCCTCTTGAGTGAACAAAACGAGTTTAAAGGGTCACATGCTCTCAAAGTGTAATTCGGGCCGTCCTCCCAGGACTGAACTTGAGAATTATACCAGCAGGTTAACAGGATGAAGGGAAGCAGGTTCTATGTCGAGGTCGGCTACAGCTTCGGAAATCATTATGTCGCTCATGGCAGCCATAGGAAATACATAGGGTGCATACTCGATAGGCCCATAAAGAATGAAATCTCCGGTTGCTGCCTGCTGTAAGCAGGTTGAACCGACATCACAGATTTTATAGAGGACAGGGTCTTTCTCTTTTTTCTTATTCAGCCAGTTCCAGGCCGAGGGTGCGTTATGGATTCCAGAGCCTGTAGGGTGCCCCCATTTTGCTTTTGCGGTAATCGTCATCCTCAGGGCTACGCCTGCTCCGTTTCCCATAGGTGTCATGCTCGGATCTATAAGTTTGTTAATTATTCCGCACCTATCTGCAATTGAAAGTAATCCTTCCTCCAGCAAGCCTGCACCAGTTTCCAGCATCTCCATCCTTCCCTGCAAGGATGAGTCCGTTGCATTGAAGCCAAGGATAATCGAGCTGTCAATATCGGATAGAGCAAGAGCTTCAATTTCAGAATCATTTATACTCATGTTTATGGAGTTATAGATTGCTTTGTCAGCAAGTCCGATCTCGCTAACATACTCTGCGGCATGGGAACGCACGGTTCCTTCGGGTGAGTCAATAAGAAAAGGAGCTTCTGAAATTTCGGCCACAAAGTCAATATAACGGGTAATGCTTTCAGGGGTAGTGCCGAAAATGTGAATTATATGCGGGTTTCCTGTTTCTTCCGCACTTGCTTCCTGCAGATTTATAAGTTTTTCGGCAGCAGTCCGGTCAAACAGGCCTCTTGCAACGTCTTTCACGATTTCATGCTTATCATAAAAGATAGTCCCTGCAAGCGCGGTCGGAAGTTCTCCTGGCTGTCCACCTATCTTTACTCCTGCGATGTTAACGATTTCCTGTTCTTTCTGAAACTTAAACATTTTTATACCCTCAAAATCTACAGGCCAGTATTTTGTTTCAAAACATGGTAATTTACGCTCGAATAATATACATTCGAAGTAGATCTCTTAATTGAAAATTAAAAATCCTTGGTAGAGCAGACAATTCCTGCAGCTGAGTCCATAACAAACTCTTCGGAGACTATTATATCACCTGAACGCGGAAGCGTGAAAGTAGATTGTCTTTTCTTCTGAGAAATGGCTATAAGAGGTTCCTCCGGGTAAACTTCCCCTCGATCTTTATATTTTCTCACAATTTTCATTATCTCCGTGAGGTCTGTCAGTCCTATCCTGTCAAGAAGTACTACCTGCTGCTGGAAGCGTTTGACTGCCTCTCTGGATATGTTTTCTATGAAAGGGATGGCTCCCTCAGAACCAATAATTCTTCCCTTTTTGTCAATCCCGTTTGTATGGATTGCGAGCAGGGAATTACCTGCCAGATGACCCCTGGATTCCGTCCCGCAGATAAGAATGTACCTGATATTGGAATTTGCGATGGTATTTACGATTATTTTTTCGACTCCCAAATTTTCAGTTTTTGAGCTACCCCATAGGGCCACTTCAGGTGAGGGATTTATTTGACTCGCAAGCGTTACCACTGCAATCCTGGATCTCGGATTTCCTACCGTGTAGTCGCCTTTTACTATTGGCCATGTATCCGCAATGGTTTTCAATAAATCACCTTTTGCCTTTCCTTGTTCAGGTGAGATAGTGCACTTGCAAGCATTATAGCTTTCGTAAAATGTCCACCTACCCTTGACGTATCTACAAAAACGTAATCATCCATGAGTACTGGAGCTCCAAGTCCGTCACCTCCACCCAGGAAAGCAATTGTCCTGAAGATGAGATTTCCCGAAATCCCATCAGGGGCAACTATAAAGTTCGACTCTTTTATGGCATCTTCAATAAGAATTGTATAATGCTTAGCATTGATGCCTAGTTCAACAGCCCGCTTTGTTACGAATTCTCCGTCTGCAAGAGTCCTGTCCACACGTTTGTTCCTTCCTATGTCTCCAATCCTGCCCCCCGAGAGCACGCCGACCTTTGGTTCTATTCCGAATCTCCTTATATGTTCGGCGCCGAGCGTTATCATCCTGAGTTTATCTGAAATAGTGTTTCCTTCGTCGATTCCTACTGGAGCGAGAAAGAAAGGAGTCCCATCAACCGTGAGGAGCAGGGCAAGCCGGCAGATTCTTTTCTTTCCTAGAGCCTCTCTTAGATGGGTCAGAGCTCCCGATGCTCTTGCAGTGCCTCTTATTGCTGCATCGACTTTTCTTGAAACCATAAGTTCCGCAAGAGTTTTTTCGGGCTCATCTGTGTCCACTACTTCTAGTTCTGTACCGATCTTATCAATTTCCTTCTTAATCCCCACCAGGACGACCTGTGCATATCCCAGTTCCTGAGCTTTCCAGGCGCTTTCGAGCAGTTTGGGACTTGGATCCCTTATTCCCATAGCTACTCTGGCCCTGTTAGCCCTAGCTCTCACTTCGATAGCCTCAAGGAGGGCATCCATGCTATTCTTTTCCATATTCATCCTGACTGCTGTGTAAGATTTTAAGTAGTTCAAAGAAGTACAAACACGATCATTAATTAATTTTGTCCCCCGAGTTCCGTCCCCCGAGTTCCGTCTCGGGAGGACGGGGCCCTTTTCGCTCACTTCGTTCGTTCAAGAGGGCTGAATTGCCCGAGTTCCGTCTCGGGAGG
>DUGT01000131.1:32427-37139 GCA_013331275.1 Methanosarcina sp.
GAGTTCCGTCTCGGGAGGACGGAAAACTTTCAGATAGTCATGTTCGATAAAGAGGGATAATTTATAGGCTAGAGTAACTGATTTTCAACTCATTTAATAGTGTAGTCAAATTGAGTTCTTTATGCCAATGGTTGATTCTAAGTACTGGTGAGCTAAACCAAGGGAATTATTGGTGATCAGGACGAAAGGACATATGAATACAGTTTTTCTGCTCAAAGTTTTTCTGGCGATTGAAAGTATTATTTTTATGAGAACAAAAAGACTTTAATTATATCTAAGTGTAAATTTAGAATTATCATTTAAAAATCGACAGCAGAAGATTGTAAAATCAAAAACTTTTCAATAGTTAAAAGATTAAAATGTATAGAGTTAAGAATGAGTTCCTTTTTTATTGGTATGGTTTAAGATGACGTTGGCAATTGAATGGGCTGAGAAATACCGCCCACAGACCCTTAAGGAGATTGTAGGGAACAAGAAGGCGGTGCAGGATTTGCGGACCTGGGCTGAGAAGTGGCTTTCAGGCATTCCCGAGAGAAGGGCAGTGATCCTTCATGGGCCTGCAGGAGTAGGGAAGACCTCTACTGCCCACGCTCTTGCTCGCGATCTGGGCTGGGAAGTCATCGAACTCAATGCAAGTGACCAGAGAACTGCAGGTGTTATTGAAAAAGTTGCAGGATCGGCAGCTTCAATGAACACCCTTTTTGGAGGAAAACGCCTGATTATCCTGGACGAAGCGGACAATCTCCACGGCACTGCAGACAGGGGCGGGATGAGGGCTATTGCAGGAATCATAAAGAGCACGCTTCAACCCATAGTGCTGATTGCAAACGATATTTATGAGTTGACTCCTACTATTCGAAATCTTTGTCTGGAAATAAAGTTCGGATCCGTACAGAGCCGTTCTATGGTTCCTGCTTTGAAGAAGGTCTGTGAGAGCGAGGGAATTTTATGCAGCCTGGACGCAGTCCAGCAAATCGCCGAAGGTGCGGAAGGCGATCTGAGAAGTGCAATCAACGACCTTCAGGCTGCAGCTGCCGGAAGAAAAGCGCTGGAAGTTGAAGACATCATTACTTCGGGCAGAGACGTCAAGGAAAATATTTTCAAGGCGATGCAAAGAGTCTTTAAGAGTACGGACTGTAAAAAGGCCCTTGAAGCTGCCCGCGGGCTTGATGAAAGTCCTGAAGATCTTGTACACTGGATCGATGAAAATCTGCCTTTTCAGTATGCTTCCAAAGATGGAAATCTTGAGGATATCAAAACCGGCTTTGGTTATCTCTCCAGGGCTGATCTCTATCTTGGGCGCGTAAAAAAACGCCAGAACTATGGGATGTGGAGGTACGCGAGCATGTTGATGGTCTGCGGAGTTGCAGTTTCAAAGACAAGGCCCTACCCCGGATTTATCAAGTACCAGCCACCTTCTCTCTGGAAGAGAATGGGACAGATACGTTCAAAGCGAGACCTCAGGGATAATATAGCTGCTAAAATTGGAGAACACAGCTTCGAATCCATACGTTATTCAAGAAATATCCTGCTGGAGCTTTACTCTCGCATGTTAAAGAATGAAGAGTCTGCTATTGAAATTATTGCAGGTCTCGGGCTTGAACTTGAAGAGTTGATATATCTCTCGGGAAGCACAAAAGCCAGTAAAAAGCTGCAGAAAATCTATGATAGGGCGCAGGAACTTCTCCTTGAAGGAAAAGAAGAACCCGATGGAACTGAGTTTTTCAGGGCTCCTGCTCCATCAGGTAATAGTAAAGAGGACCGTTCTGGCTTCTCGGTTAAGGCTCCTAAGGAAAAAGTTGAGAAGCATTCTGAGAGTCTCGATGTTCCCGACTCAAAGACTTCCAAGGTCGGGCAGAAGACTCTCACTTTTAGTTTTGAGATTTTACCTGAGACTCCTCCGGAAACTACAAATTCGGAAAATAATACTTCTTTGGAAAATAATACTTCTTTAGAAAGTAACACTTCCGATATTCCTAAACCTGTTTTTCTGATACCTGATGTTCCTAAACCTGTTTCCCTGATACCTGATACTTCTACGTCTGATGATGGTTTTACTTCCGATACTCTTATACCGAAGCAGCATCAGGTAGAGATTGACGGGATCGAGCTCACATCTGATAGCCTTACATCCAGTTCACCTGAACACAATAATCTTAAGATTGAGAATTCTTCATCCCTATCTGAATCCTTTGAGAAGGATGTCTTTTCTAACTCTGAACCGATAGAAAACATCATCTCTTCTGAACTAACCAGGTCTAGGGAATCTATAAAGGAATCTGTAAACTGCGATGTCTTTATTAAAAAAATTTCAGATATGTCTGAAAAGCCTGAGGTCAAAACTAGCGAGGTTCCTAAAAAAGTCGAGCCGAAAACACAAAAAACGCTTTTCGACTTCTAATTTTCTGGTCTCGTTTATTTTTTAATTTCCTTTATTTTTCTTACTTTTTTTATTTCAAAACGAGTTCACTTTTTCTAGCTATTTCGCTATGTGCGTCATTATCAATTTTCCAGGTTATGTGGTAGATTCAAAAGAAATTTAGATGCAAATTTAGACGAGTTAGTATAAATTGACAGAAAAGTTTTCTGAACTGCATAAACAGGTAAAACAAACTGAGAAAAGCTTGTGAGCGGGCTGGAGAGTTTGGGGAATAGTTGGGGGAAATAGTTGGGGGATATTGTTTTGGGGGTTATACTATGGAAAAGAGACCCGCTCACTCGACATGAATACCTATTCATCTTATAAATAACTTTTCATTTCTATAGTATATAGTTTATAATTCAAAGTTTATATTTATTTTCTTCTAACTAGAAATTTTGTTCTGAATTAAAGGCCTATAATACCGTCGAGTGAAGTTAAGTCGCGAACCTTTTAACTTCACTTTTCTTTATTTTTTTATACTAAATAAGTTGCTTTTTCTAAATGAGTCTCCAGAACTATTTCCACGGCCAGAAATCTAGATTCTTTTTCTAATCTGTACAATAGAACTATATAATTTAGATCTTTGCAACTGATTCCCTTAATATATTTTTCTATTTGATGAGAATAAGATGAGAATAAGATGAGCGGGTTGGGGAGTATGAATTGGGGTGTTGGGTGTTGGGGTTATCATATAAAAGAAAGACCCGCTCACAAGTTACTTCATGTTAATCCCCTATAAATATCTTTTGCTTAGCTTTTTTAACAGTTCAAAATTATCTCATCTTTGTGTATAATAAGAGCAAATAAGGAGGTTAATAACAGACTATTCTCAATTTTATACTTTATATATAACTATATATTCATTTTCAAAGATAATTTAAGAAACTAACCTTATCAAGTATCAGAATTGTCCAATATGAAAAATTATGAAAATAAATAAACTAAGAAAAATTTATATTAACAAAAACGATCTTATAATCGCATCCTTATCATCCAGTACAGTCTTATTATTATATAACGTAATAAAAGTCTTATTTAGTTTGGCTTAAGATTTATTTGATGAAAAAGGGTTTTATTTTATGTAATAGCTGATTTTCAGATAGTCTCTGGTTTTTTTCTCCTAACAAAAGAGATATATATAACTAGTGACATTTTGGTCTTGCTCTTAGAGCGATTCTGCAAGTGTAGGCAAAATGGGCTCGTGGTCTAGTCGGTTATGACATCGCCTTTACACGGCGGGGATCCTGAGTTCGAATCTCAGCGGGCCCATTCACTTTCTTTCCTTTATTTTCTGTTCTAAAAGTTTATTAGGCTTTTTTTAATGGTCTAAGCTTTTTTCACCCTCTAATTTTCAATCTCTATTGATGTGTGCAGGCACAGTATACTAACCAATATCTAATACTTTTAGTCGGGAAAATGACATGCATATTAAAGTTTGTGCTGATTACTTTACCAAACTTTATGATATGTCAATTGTCATAAAACAGAAGGACATTTTAAACAGTTGCTACGCGGTAGACTATAATAGAATACTGTGTAAAATATAGAAAAAAAGATAAGAATTCATTCCAAAGGAATATGTAAAATACTTAACTTTCTTCAACAGTTATGAGTACTATGAGTACAATGTCAAGTTCTACTGTTACGGTATCTGGGATACCTGTCATATATGTTTTGATTGCCATCATTGCCATAATCTGCATTCTTTATATCTTCTATAAGAAAAGTAAGTAATAAGGCGAAAGTATCAAAGCCGATAAAACCCAAAAAGTGGAAAACACCAGTTAGATGTTCAATATCGTAATAAAACACATTGACTTCTATTTATTATTTAAAATCAATCGTTTACCGGGATCATTTTTCCCTTTATGAAATATACAATTACTACCTAGCACTTTGTTATCATAATTTTCAGTTACGTTTTTAATAAGATCTCTTGTCGCCCTCTTCAGGCTAATTAAAAACTTTCTTGCCGGTTTCTGGCTAAAACAAATACCTTTTTGGGCAAGTGGAACAACAAGTTTTCCTTTCTTTTATGCTGGAATAGGATATCATAACACTCATTCCATTCAGTTCTCGACATGAGAGGCTTGTTACTTTGACCTCATAACCATAAAGGTACTTTGACAATCGTCTCTCCAATCTACTTGATCCTATAAATGCCATGAGTGAAAACGTTCATAATTACAAGAACGAGAAAGCTATAAACCAGCAGAGTATTTCTTTCCATCACTTTATTCTCATCACTTTATCCTGCTTGATGTCTTTATAATGAAATTATTTTATATGC
>DUGT01000131.1:37334-37945 GCA_013331275.1 Methanosarcina sp.
TACCTATTTACGCAACTTCTCACTTTTGTTTTTTATGGGTTGAGTGGCTGGCATATATTCTTTTTGACTCTCAATTTATTTAATAACTAATCAAGAGCTGTTGCCTACTTCTTTTGCAATTTTCCTTTTCCTCTAGCCATAAAAGGGAACTCGTCAGTTCAAAACTTTTTTCTTTATAACTTGGCATTATATATAGTACTGAAATTGTTATATAGAAAGGGGAACGATAAAGATTTAGAATCTTTGTTACCTACAAAAAGATATGCTTTAATATTTTTAAAGCGTACTACTTACAAAGATTATTTTATATCTATCGTGGGGGAGGAGTCAGTATTAAGAGAAGGAGCAGAACTGATATTGCAGTAGACATTTTAAGAGTAGCAATGAACGGAGCAAAGAAAACTCATATTGTATACGAAGTTAATTTAAACTTTAATATTGCCCAGAAATACCTTGAAATGTTAAAAGAGAAAGAGCTCATCAGACACGAAAATGGACTTTTTATCACTACTGACAAAGGAAAAGTTTTTCAGGAAATGGCTAAGGAACTCAAGCTCTAAGCGATTTTTATCTTTTTTCACCTTTTATTAAATTTTCGCATTCTTTTCTAT
>DUGT01000131.1:38097-60410 GCA_013331275.1 Methanosarcina sp.
TTTTCTATTTTCTATTTTCCAGTTTACTATCCTAAATTATACTTGAAATCTACTTGAAATCTACTTTTTCTGTGTCCATCCTTAAATTGCTCTTGTATAGAACTCGGTCCAAAGATCAGCAGATAATAAAGAGCCTGAAGAGTCATTCAGTACTAATAATACGAAATTATAATGCCAGATCGTATATATAAAATCAGGTTGGAAACATATATAGTATGAAGATGAAGCTATTTTTTGAACTTTATTCTAAAAATCCTATAGTTGTGGAATACTCAAGCATCTGTTGACATATTAACATTTGTTTTTAGAGAATCTGAAGTTGAAAGTGAGGAGATATTCAAGAAAAATCTAATTTATATAAACTTAAAAACTTTCTGATAATACAAAGAAGGCAAATGAATGGGTTTTATAAGCCTGACTGCTATGGTTTCGTTTTTCAAGAGTTTCCGAACACTTTTACTGAGATGGGGGTATTGTTTTGACGGATACGGAAAAGACAACGATAAAGTTGAAAGTTGCAGAATCCGATCAACGGGATGTTGGAAAAGGCATTGTCCGAATAGGCGAAAATTTCAGGGAAAAACTGGACCTCAATCCCTTTGACGTTGTGGAAATAAGAGGGGGAAAATCGACTTCAGCCCTTATAGGACGCCCATACCCAAGTGATTCGGGACTTGAGATTATACGTATGGACGGGCTTATCCGCACTAATGCAAAAACCAGTATCGGAGAACATGTAAATATTCGCAAAGCTGAGTGGAAAGAAGCAAAAAGTGTAACTCTTGCACCTGTAGCTAAGGGTATGCAGATCTATGCACCAAGTGAAACCCTTAAAGCCATATTCATGAACCGTACGGTTTCAAAAGGTGATTTTATTTCCACCACAAGTTTAAGAAAATTGAAGGAAACGGAGACTTTTGGCAAAGGAGTTATGTTCGTGGATTTTTTCCAGGACTTTTTCGGTGAGGGCTTCGTGCCATCTTTCGGGCTTGGAGAAATAAAATTACAGGTGATCTCTACTTCTCCATCTGGGATAGTAAAGATTACAGACTTAACTCAGGTTGAGCTTTTGCCTGAAGTAATCGAAGTAATTCCTGAACATAATATTTCTACCGTTATGTACGAAGATCTGGGTGGGCTGAAAGAAGCCATCGGTAAAGTCAGGGAAATGATAGAGTTGCCTTTGAAGCATCCTGAGCTTTTTGACAGGCTAGGAATCGATGCTCCAAAAGGGGTATTGCTCCATGGTCCGCCCGGAACGGGAAAAACAATGCTTGCAAAAGCAGTTGCCAATGAATCCGATGCTTATTTTATTTCTATCAATGGCCCTGAGATTATGTCCAAATATTACGGCGAATCCGAAAGGGCTATAAGGGAAATTTTCGAGAACGCAGAAAAGAATGCCCCTGCAATTATCTTCCTGGATGAGATTGACTCCATTGCCCCTAAAAGAGCTGAGGTAACCGGAGAGGTCGAAAGGAGAGTAGTTGCTCAACTTCTCTCCCTTATGGACGGACTTAAAGGTCGCAAGAATGTAATCGTTATAGGGTCAACTAATCGTCCTGAAGCCCTGGATATAGCGCTCCGCCGACCTGGCAGGTTTGACCGAGAAATTGAACTTAGAGTTCCTGACACTGATGGAAGGTTAGAAATTTTCCAGATCCATACCAGGGGAATGCCTTTTGCCGAAGACGTAAATCTCATGGATTTTGCTCAAATAACGTATGGGTTCGTGGGGGCTGATATTGCTGCTCTGTGCAGGGAGGCAGCTATGAGTGCACTACGGCGGGGTTTGCCTAAAATCGACCTCAATGAACCTGAAATTCCGATTGAAATTCTGGACTCTCTTCAGGTAACAAGAGAAGATTTTGAAAATGCTCTCAAAGATGTCCGGCCTTCAGCAATAAGGGAAATCCTGATTGAAGTGCCAGCTGTCAGCTGGGACGACGTCGGTGGCCTGGAAGAATTAAAAAAGCTTCTGAAAGAGGTAGTGGAATGGCCTCTTAAGAGTCCGGAATCTTACAGGGATATTGGGGTTGAGGCTCCTAAAGGAGTCCTTTTATACGGCCCTCCGGGTACGGGAAAGACTCTGCTTGCAAAAGCAATAGCCCATGAATCCGATGCTAATTTTATTGCAGCCAAGGGGAGTGAACTGCTTTCCAAATGGTACGGAGAATCCGAAAAAAAGATTTCTGAGGTCTTTACACGGGCAAGGCAGGTAGCTCCTTCAATTATTTTTCTTGACGAACTTGACTCGCTTGCGCCCGTTCGTGGAGCCTATGCAGGTGAGCCACAGGTTACGGCAAGAATCCTTAATCAGCTTCTCTCCGAAATGGACGGGCTTGAAGAGCTTAGGGCTGTAGTAGTAATTGGCGCAACGAATCGTCCTGACGTCATTGACCCTGCACTTATTCGACCAGGGCGCTTTGATGAACTGATCCTTGTTCCGGTTCCTGATGAGGGAGCTCGCATGGAGATCTTTAAGGTCCACACTGAAAAAATGATACTTTCTGAGGATGTTGATCTCGAAAAGTTTGTTTCTATGACCAATCAGTATACAGGTGCAGATATTGCAGCCGTGTGTAAAAAGGCAGGAAGGCTTGCTTTACGTGAAGACCTTCACGCAAAAAGTGTAAAACAGAAACACTTCCTTAAAGCAATAACAGAAACTGGTTCTTCAGTGACATCGGACACAATGAAATATTACGAAACTATAAAAGGTGAACTCCGAACAAGGAAATCTAAGGAGATTGAGAATCTCTCTTACATTTGAGTAAAAACACTAAGAATACAGTTTTACCTTATTTTCATTTTTCCTGTTCTTTTACAACTTCTGACTTTCTTTTTATTTGCCAACTTCTGACTTTCCGTTCTTTTACCAACTTCTGATTTCCCATTAATTTACAAATTTTTTACCCTGTGCATTTATTAACTCTTATTTTCCTGTTGATTTGTAGAATCATTATTTTACTAACTTTTACTAACTTCTTTTTCCGACATACTAATAATTTTTTAATCAATGTGTCTGTGTTAACCGATCTTTAAAATCAAGTATTTTTTAATTTCTTCTTTTTACCCGTTATGTAACGGGCTTTTTTGAGAATAATTCTCTCAGTTTAATATTGTCTATATTTAAACTTCACAAATTATGTTAACCAATGATATTATATATAATAATTACTATCAGTAATATACATGCAGCTTCCAACACCCGAAGATCTTAAAAAAAGAAGAAATGAACTCGGGCTTACCCAGAGCGATCTGGCTAAAAGGGCAGGAGTAAGTCAACCCCTTATAGCTCGTATAGAATCGGGAGATGTAGATCCCAGGCTTTCAACTGTCAGGAAAATCCTTGACGCTTTTGAGGAAGTTGAGAAGGAACAGCAGATTATTATAATAGATCTGATGCATTCCCCTGTAATTCATGTTTCTCCAGGCGATTCTGTGGAAGAAGTAGTAAACTTGATGCAGAAGCATGGTTTCTCACAGGTTCCTGTACTTGATAAGGGCATTCCGGTTGGAAGTGTTTCCGAAGACATGATCGTGAAATTGATGGCCGAAAATAAGAAAAAATCAATTTCCCAGTTGAAAGTTTCTGAGATAATGGGAGAGGCTTTCCCAACAGTGTCTCCAGGCATTTCTATCTCAGTCGTGTCGCATATGCTGGAAGGAAATCCTGCCGTACTGGTAGTAGAAAAAGGAGCAGTTATCGGCGTCGTGACAAAACATGATGTAATGACGCTTCTACAGGGCCAATAACCGAAATCCATTCTCTTTGTTGGACAGTATACCGAATAGAGCATGGAAAGCACATCAATTATATACTAGAATTCAATTAAACCTGATATCTAAATCGGACTAGTGTTTAACCATACAACGTAAATTAACTAATAAGTCCTATGGCAAACTCCCTGAATAAGGTGCTGCCAGGCTTTCAAACATGCCGTATCACAATGATATTACTCTGAATTATTTCAGGTATGCAGTACTTTCACACTGCAGAATTAGTGCAAAACACTAAGCACAAAAATCTAAATAAACAAAAATGGAAGTGCTAAAATCATTTTACAGATAGAATATAATAATAAATTAAATTTAACATAAATTAATTAAATCAAAAAAATAAAATTGAAATATATGTCAAACTTTAAAAATGTGGAGTATAAGACATATGGATCTGGAAGATATCCTTCTCATGATGCCTGGTCCCGTAACTGTTACACCCAGAGTCCTTAGAGCCATGTCAAAACCGATGATCAACCACCAAAGTGCTGAATTTGCCGGAATCTATACTGATTGCAGGGAAATTCTTTCCAGTGTTTTCCAGACAAAGAATGATCTTTTCGTGCTAAGTGGTTCGGGAACTGCAGGTATAGAAGCTGCAACCAGTATCCTTGATAGAACCTGAAAAAGATAAAGTTATAGACTTAGAAACAGGTAGAACAATATCTACCGGATCTTTTCAGGAAAGCCCTGAAAAGATTTTAACCGAAATTCTGATTTACATGCCCACAATAGGAATTGCAGATACCACGTTCGCACGTTATGATATGGGGCGTGCGGCAATTGACGAGATACAAAAAAACGTATCTGTGAAAATCATAAGAGTAACCGTGCCAGGAATAAAGGACCTACCTGTCGCAGCTAAAAAACTTATTGAAGAAAAAGGGTGCGATATCGTTATGGCTCTTGGCATGCCTGGAGCTAAGGAACAGGACAAAATCTGTGCTCATGAAGCTTCTCAGGGCATTATTATGGCACAGCTCATGACCAATACTCATATTATCGAAGTTTTTGTCCATGAAAATGAAGGAAAGGACGAGAAAGAACTTGCTTTCCTTATGGACAGAAGGACACGAGAGCATGCTTTAAACGTAATAAAGTTGCTCTTCAAGCCTGAAAAGCTAATTCGAGAAGCCGGTACCGGTCAAAGGCAAGGCTTTGAGGATGCAGGCTCATTAAGATCGTGAATTCATTTATGTAAAAAACAAGACTGGAGACCTTATCAGATGACTATCAGCCTAGGATTTGTTGTAGCTGAATTTAACAGGGATCTGACCTATCAGATGGAACTGCTTGGAAGAGAACACGCGGAATTCCTGGGGGCAACAGTTAAAGAGACTATTCTTGTCCCAGGGGTCTTTGATATGCCCCTTGCGATTAAGAAGCTTTGCCAGAGGGATGACATCGATGCCGTGGTTACTATAGGATCTGTAATCGAAGGTGAGACTGACCATGACCAGGTGGTTATGCAGCACGCTGCAAGGAAGATCATGGATCTTTCTCTTGAGTTCAATAAGCCTGTAACTCTCGGGATTCCCGGTCCAGGTATGACTCGCATGGCTGCTCATGAACGTGTGGATTATGCAAAGCGAGCCGTTGAAGCCGCAGTAAAATTGGTGCGGCGGCTGTGAATTTTATAATATCTGAATAAACTAGCGAATTTATAAACCAGGACCATCCCTATGTCATCCGCAAGGCTCAAGCGTGTAGAAGAATCCGCAACGATAAGGATCTCCAATATTGCGACCAGAATGATTAAAGAGGGTACAGACGTAATCAATTTCAGCCTTGGTGAACCTGATTTCAATACCCCTAAGAATATCTGCGATGCTGCGGCAAAGGCTATGTATGAGGGAAAAACTCACTATGCTCCTTCTGGAGGTATCCCTGAACTAAGGGCAGCCATTGCCGAAAAATTGAGGACGGAAAACAACCTCGATGTAACTGAGACAGGTGTTCTTGTCACCCCAGGAGCAAAACAGGGAATTTTTGAGGTAATGATGGGCGTTCTCGATGATGGGGACCAGGCTCTTCTGTTTAACCCTGCATGGGTAACTTATGATGCATGTATACGTTTTGCAGGCGCGGAAACTGTCTGGGTTCCGACAGTCCCTGAAAAAGGTTTTATTCCTGACAATTTTGAACAGTACATCACTGATAAAACCAAGCTCATTGTTGTAAATAGTCCGGGAAATCCGACAGGTGGAGTATTCGGAAAAAAGACTTTGCAATGTATCGCGGATCTCGCAATTGACCATGACCTCATAGTGATCTCAGATGAGATTTATGAGAAAATTATCTATGACAGAGAGCATATCAGCATTGGCAGCTTTGATGGGATGCAGGAGAGAACTGTCACAGTAAACGGTTTTTCTAAAGCATATGCCATGACAGGCTGGAGACTCGGCTACCTGACTGCTCCTCCTGAGATTCTCAAGCTTCTACTTAAAATTCAGTCTCATTCAGTAAGCAGTGCGACTACATTTGTTCAGTATGGTGGGCTTGAAGCCCTTCAGGGTCCCCAGGACAGCGTTAAAGCAATGGTTGACCGTTTCAAAGTGCGTCGTGATGTCCTTATTGACGGCCTGAACAAAATGGGGCTTGAATGTAAAAAGCCCGATGGAGCTTTCTATGCTTTTGCTAATGTCAGTGAGTATGGAAACGGGACTCAGGTGGCAGAACAACTGCTGAAAGAAGCTCAGGTGGCAGTTACGCCTGGAATTGCTTTTGGTTCGTCTGGCGAGGATTTTATCAGGATTTCCTATGCAACATCTATTGACCGAATCAGGGAAGCTCTTGAGAGACTTGAAAAAGTATTTTCCTGACCTAAATCCAGTAAATTATCTTTCTGAAAAGAGGTATAAATAAAGAATAACAGGTATCAATCGAATATGAAATGGTAGGGGCAGATTTACATTTACCCATACCGTTTAAGTACCTCTTTTATGATTGCACCTGTGCTGCAAAGTGGGCATTCTTTCGAAAGTGGGATTCTTACCACATTTGCAGGAAGCCCTCTTTTGTCAAGTTCTTTTTCCAGAATTTCGGCGTCAAAACGCTGGTCGTAACCCAGGGCAATTATATCTGGCCTGATTTGCTTCAGAGGTTCAAACATATCTTTTTCGCTACCAAGAAGCGCCTTATCAACTATCCCGAGTGCACTTACCATCTCCAGCCGCTGCTCCTCGGGCACAATTGGTTTTGGCTTGTGAGTTACATTTGAATCTCTCGCAACAATAACGAAAAGTTCATCTCCCAGAGCTCTGGCCTGGGTCAGAAAATAAATATGTCCGGGGTGGAGAAGGTCAAAAGTCCCGGTAGCAAGTATACGTGTCAACAGATCACCTGGCCTCGGGTACATCCTGTAAGCATAAGAAACTTACTGAAATTAACGTGCCTGGAACCTGAGAAGAACTCGAATTATTCAAACTGTATACCGCGTGAACTGTTATAATCTACTATAGTTCGACTCAGTATTAAAAGAGTTTTCCAATTATCACAAGTAATATATATAGCCCATAATTATGAATATTATTTATCGGACTAAGGGCATAAACCTGAAAATCTGAAAACAAATCAAGTTCAATCGCAGATTTTTGCGTCTTCGGACAGGGCTATTACCGTTAACATTATCACAAGTAATATATAATTATAATAAATATTACAATCCATATAATTCTGCAAAAAGAGGAGACCCCTTAATGGTTAAAAAATCGGTTCATGAGATTAATAGAAAAATTGAAGATGGAAGCGTCAATGTAGTGACAGCTGAAGAAATGGTCACAATTGTTGAGGAACTTGGCGCTGAAGAAGCTGCTAAAGAAGTAGATGTAGTTACTACAGGCACATTCGGAGCTATGTGTTCATCCGGCTTAATGCTTAACCTGGGGCATTCCGAGCCTCCCATAAAAATCCAAAAAATCTGGTTCAACAATGTAGAAGCATATAGCGGACTGGCAGCCGTAGATGCTTACCTGGGGGCTGCCCAGATCTCAGATACGCGAGGAATCCAGTATGGTGGAGCTCATGTTATTGAAGACCTCCTGAGAGGCAAAGAAATCGATGTTCATGCCACTTCGTATGGGACAGACTGTTATCCAAGGAAAGTACTTGACACGATAATTACTCTTGAAGACCTTAATGAAGCCATTCTTCTTAACCCTAGAAACGCTTACCAGAAATATGCAGCAGCAACCAATAGTTCTAAAAGGATCCTGAACACTTATATGGGCGAACTTCTACCTAATTTTGGAAACGTTACATATTCCGGGGCAGGTGTACTCTCTCCTCTCTCAAATGACCCGAATTATGAAACTATAGGCACGGGAACAAGGATTTTTATGGGAGGAGCCCAGGGTTACGTTATAGGGAACGGAACTCAGCATTCTCCGTCCTCCGGTTTTGGAACTCTCATGCTTAAAGGTAACCTGAAGGAGATGAACCCTGACTACTTGAGAGCTGCTTCCTTTACCGGATACGGAGCCACTCTTTACATGGGAATCGGAATCCCCATCCCTATTCTTAACGAAAAACTTGCTGCTGCAACTGCAGTCCGTGATGAGGATATTGTAACCACGATTCAGGATTATGCTGTGGGAAGCCGGGACAAGCCGGTTATCAGAGAAGTAAATTATGCTGAACTGAGGTCAGGCTCGGTGAAGATTAACGGAAAAGATGCGCCCACTTCTTCCCTTTCCAGTTTCAAGAACGCGAGAAAGATCGCAAATGAATTAAAGGAATGGGTTAGGCATGGGAAATTCTTTGTCAGCATGCCTGTGGAAAGGCTGTGTGCTGAGGGTTTTGCCAAACCCATGAAAGAGACCCAGGCCGTACCTCTGGTAAAAGATGTGATGTCAAGTTTTATTGTGACAATCAAAAGAGATCAAACTGTCCAGGACGCTGCAAAGAAAATCTGGGAAAATTCTTTCAACCATCTGGCTGTGACTTCGGACACTGGCGAACTGGTTGGGATCCTGACTGCCTGGGATATCTCGAAAGCCGTTGCAGAAAACTGTTTTGATTCGGTAGAGAGTGTTATGACGAAAAAAGTGCTTACCTGTGCTCCGAACGAGCCCGTGGACCTTGCAGCGAGGAGGCTGGATCGTTACGGTGTATCTGCAATGCCAGTAATCGATGCTCAGAGGCAAGTTCTCGGAATAATAACAAGTGACAATATCAGCAAACTTCTTGCAAGGAGGTACTGAACGTGAAAATCAAGATTACCATTCCTACCGACAGAATCCATAACCCTATCATTTCCGAGTCCATAGTCGAAACAGGTATCCTGATTAATATAATGGTTGCAAATATCGATTCAACCTATGGGGAACTGATAGCGGACGTGAGCGATCTCAGGTTCGATAAAATCAAAAATGCTCTGGAATCGAGAGGAGCTATAGTTTCCATTCTAGATCAGCCTATTCACAGGGACGAGGAAGAATGTATCAATTGTGGAGCCTGTATTTCAGTCTGCCCTATGAATGTGTATTCTTTTGACAAATCCTGGAGTGTTCAGTTAGATGAAAAGAAATGTATCCAATGCGGTGTGTGCATTAAGATGTGTCCGCATGGGGCTTTGAAACTGGGAGAGTGAAGAAAGGGTATACCGAATTACAACTATTTCATTGACAATAATCTGTTTATTTCTCCTTCCCTTTTTCTGACTTCTTTCCCTTCTTTTCCTTTTTCTTACTTCTTTTCCTTTCTTGTCTTCAGTGCTTTTTGTTCCACTTAACTGTATATCCAGGTTTAGATGTGGATACTGATTTCTACTTTGAAACTCCCGTTATTTATACATTGAAACAAATAATTACAATGTATCTTATAGAAAATCGGATAGACATTAAATGAGAAGGTATCAGAACTGAACATTAGCAGTTTCTCAAACACTTTCTCAAAGTCTCTTCGTTAATCTTTTCCCTCTTTTTTATATTTTGGGGAAAAGTAATTCTAACCTCTATCTACAACGAAAGAGAAAGATGATGACAACAGTTCTTACAGTCATTAAATAGGGGTATGTTATGAAGATCCTTGTACTCTACTCAGGCGAACTTGGTAAAAAAGTTATCCAGAACCTGATTAATCCTGGAAATTTCTGCGTGTCCTGCGGAGAACTCTGCAACCATTGCAGGCAGGCAAGAAAGTCATATGCGAACTTGATCGTAGGAATTCATGAATTTCCTCAAGACCTGCCCTCTTTTATAGAAGAGCCCGAGCAGTACATGCCTCCAAAACTTCCGGAATGCGACCTTATACTTGCTATTGGCATCCACCCAGACCTTCTTATAGCCCTTCCGGACGTTGTGAAGAAAACGAAGGCCAAAGCCGTAATCGCACCTGCTGAAGACTCTAAGAAAACCCCAGCTGGGATACTTGAACAGCTTAAAAAAGAGCTTGAAGCTATTGGAGTTGAGTTTGAAGGTCCAAAGCCTTTTTGTGCTCTTGAGAAAACCGGAAAGCCCGTTATAGATGCATTTGTTGACCTTGGTTTCGGAAAGCCTGTGCTCAGAATTGAAATGAGCCCTGACGGAAAGATGTTTACTGGTGCAGGTGTTCTCAGGGACGCTCCATGCGGCTCTACCTGGTTTGTGGCAAAAAAACTCGGCTGGACTGACACTACCGAATATAAGGAAACCATCTCAGGTGCTCATCACTCCTATCCCTGTACTGCCAGCATGGACAAAGATCCTCAACTCGGGGACACTATCCTTCACAAGGCCGGGTATATTATCAGGGAAGCTGTTGAAGACGGAATGGAATGTGCAAAAAAGGAAAAAGCCCGATTGTCTGCAGTGTACGGGGATGAAATCTCAAGTTCTAGCTTCTGAAAGCGCTACTCTGAGAAATTTTCCAAAAACATTTCTCAAAAATATGTTCTGACTAAAAAAACCGAAGTTCCTTATCCTGAACCCGATAGAAATATTATAAACGTGAACTATCGTTTTTCAGCTAATTGAGTTTGAAACTTAATAGAAACCTAATAGAAACCTAATATTAACAATCTCAGAAAGCAAGCTTTTATAGAAAAAACTTTAGAATTGAAATGCAGTTAATTTTGATGGTCTGAGATGTTCCATAATTATTAAGCTAAAAGCATTAAAGGATTGGGATTAAATCCCCAAAATTAACATTTTCTTTTCCCTTTAATGCGTTTAGTTACAATAAATGCACCTGTTGGAGCAAGTACCTGAAGCGTACTTTAGCAGGTGGGACATTTGAGTTTCAGTGTAACAGTTGCACAATCGGTTTTTCCATCCTTTCCTTTTATACAGTATTTGAAACTGTCAGTGCAAGTACCACATTTTTTAGAGCAACATGTAGATGATGCTTTGTAGCAGAATGCGCCGTTACTCTTCATCGTCACTGTACCGCCCAGTTTGGTCTTGATAGTCCCTGTGTTTGTAACTTTAAGGTTGCATCCCTGGTCATTCTTCAGTACAGTATTAGAGTTAAAGCAATAAGCAGTATTTGGACATTTTTTAAGTTGGAATGAGTACGCGTCGTTTATTGCATTTGTTGTTTTACAGCTGTTTGTTGTTTTACAGTTGTTACCACTACATGCGGCTCCTGTCATTGACATGACAAAAAAGACTAATGTAAAAATACAGATTGCTTTAAACATATTTCGCATTATTTTTCCTCCGTGTTTCTACTTATTTCATTTTATTTTCGGGGGAGGGTCTCAATTTATCTGAGAACACCTATAATCGAACTCACTGGGAAATATTAGGATATAAACATACTTATTTTTTTAAGTGTAAATAAAAATAGAAAAACGAAATTAAAACTTGATAAAGCTTTATCTTAAAAATAGAAAAATAGTGAAACTTTTAATAACTATAACTGGATTTGATATTGGCAAGAATTAATATGTAAGACGTTTGTCAAGTCCATATCTTATAATGCCTTATATTAAATTCCTATGCAAAAAAATATTAACATCTATAAGTTCCTTTACGCAAAATCAGGATATTAGAGTCTTTTATTCTTTTATAGTAGCAAATTTTTTTTATTTATTCAAAAGAGGGCCTGTTATTTGTGCGTGAAGTTGCGTTTTTCTTTCCGGGACTTTCTCTAATTCCAAAACTCCTCACTTATTCGCCCTTACGAGATTCCACACTTATTTACCGCAAGGCGATGCTTATAGGGTTACATTTCGTTATCTGCTCACTCGTTTATCTGCTTGCCCTGTGAAGTGAAAAATCAACAGAATAAAACTTTATTGCTTAAAGCATAAACTTTAACTGCTTAAGGCATAAATTTTAACTGCTTAAAGCATAAACTTTAACCGTTTAAAGTATTGTTTGATTATAATGCTTATTGTAGTTGATTTTACTTCCTGAACGCGTAAAGTCCTCTTAAGTCTCTTATTTTCACCAGGTTGACCTGCAGGAGTAGAAAATTGTATGAGCGTTTACATTCAGATATAACCTGTAGCTTGAAAAATAATGTACTCAGGGCCTATCTATTAATATATGAGGTATATGCAACAATTATAAAATAGAAAATCTTGTTTTTAGTTTCAATTAAGAGGTGAACTATGAAGCCAAAGATAGATTCTACGAGTTTTGGTTCGATTACTGTAAATGGAGAGACTTTTAAATATGATATACTTATTCGCCTCAATGGACAGGTAGAAAAAAGAGAGAAAGGGCTATCAAAAGAGCTCTACGGAACTTCCCACAAAATCTCGCTTGATGAAGCAAAGCACATTTATGAAGAAGGGACAGAAAAAATCATTATTGGAACCGGGCAGACAGGATTCGTTAAATTGTCTGAGGAAGCTGAAGATTTCTTTACGAGCAAAAAGTGTGGAATAGAACTTTTTCCGACACCCTGGGCAATTGAAAGATGGAATGAACTTGAAGGCAGGATCACTGCCATGTTCCATATAACATGTTAAGTCATATAGCTTGTCAGATGTAAACAAATATATGGATGCAGGAAAGGGTATTTTTAAAAGAAGATTGGTTCTGATTAATATAGTCCTTCTACATTGCTGCGCCCCTCTTCAAGTACAATTTTTTCTTCCTGCACCGTCATATCCTGTTCCGTTGTGTATTTTCTACTATCTTTTGGTTTAATTTCTTTTATATTTATATCCATCTGGGGGAATGGAATTTCAATTCCTTCTTTCGTATAAGCGTCAAATATTCCTGTAACAAGGTTATTCTTTACGGTTCCCATTTCTTCTGTTTTTGCCCAGGCCCTGAGCTGCAAATTTATCGAGGAATTGGCAAGTTCAGTGGTTACGACTGCAGGCTCGGGTTCCTTAAGGACAAGAGGGTGAGTTTTCATTAGATTGAGTGCTATTCCTGTAGCCTTTTCGAGGCTTGAGGAGTAACTTATTCCTATATCAACCGAAACTCTTCTTGTAGGCATCCGTGTCATATTAACAATAGAACTTCCCCAGACAAGCTTGTTCGGAACTGTTATGAGCTGGTTGTCAAGTGTCAGGAGTTCGGTTGACATAATCCCTACAGATTTCACTTTTCCGGTCTGCCCGTTTACGGTTACAGTTTCTCCCATGTCAATAGGCCTGAGTGCGGCAACACAGACTCCGGCAGTCAAGTTTGTGAAGGTGTCCTGCAGGCCAAGTCCGAGAACAATGCCTATTGCTGCAGAAACTCCTAATATATAACTATCCACATCAAAATTCAGACTCTTCAGGAAAATAAGAATAATAATTACATAAAGGAGGATACTTAAAAAATGGGTGAGAAATTGAACAGTGAGATCCGGAATCCTTGTTTTCTGTAGTCCTCTTCTGAAAACATGAATAATATACTTTGATAAAATAAACCCCATAACGAGCATTATTAATGCGAAAATCAGCTTGGATACCGTTATCTCGGTATATGGAATTACCTGCTTCATTATTGTCTCAAAGCTCATTTTTACCTCCCTTATTTTTACCTTCCTTCTTATCTTTGTGGAGAAGCTCAAAAGCAACTCTCATGTAACTTATCTAATATAACTTATTAACACTATTACTTCTTAAAAGTAGAACTTACGAAGTAGGACTCATAAGATAGGACTTGCGAAAAGTAAGACTTATAAAGAATAGAACTTGTGGAAAGCAGATTTATAAATAATAGAACTTATGAAATGTAAATTTATAAAGAATAAAACTTATGAAAAGTAGAACTTATAAAAAGTAAAACTTATGAAAAGTAAAACTTATGAAAAGTAGATTTATAAAGAGTAAACTTCTAAAATAGAGTGCAAGATTTATACTTATCATTTGGCTATCAATATGAAAAGCATTTAATTTCTTTATATATCTGTAGACTCTATCTTTCTTTTATTCTGTCTTTTTAATCCCGCAAAGTCTTTTACAGAATAAATACTTAACATCACAAGTTTCAAAGTATACAGAATTAATGAAATAAGTTAAATTTTTTATCAAATTCAGGGAAGGTCAAGGTTGAAGTGGATTAAGAAACTGTTCGGAAAAAAAGAAGATTCCAGTGAGGAGAGAGGTCTCAAAGAAATCAATTTTAAAGACCTTCCCTCATGGCTGGATGCCGTGTCTCAAAAAATATCTTCCCGAGTAGAAAAGGACGTATCCGGCCTTGTAAAAGAACTTGAAGTCTCACTTTTGGCACTCAAGGAAAGTAACTCCAGGCTTGCTGAGGCTAAAGTTGAGGGAGACTTTGATATCAGAGCTGTAAAGCGAGCGAAGAGTAACAGAGAAAATGTGACAAAACAGGTCGCAACATTGACAGATAAAATCAGGGTGCAGGATAGCAGGGACTTTAAGTCTCTTGAAAGCTTCTATGGAGCATCTACACAGAGCCTTAATACCTGCCTGGAACATATGAACCAGAGTTTCAGGTATACCAGAGGTGTTTTTCCGGAAGAATCAAAAGAAGTTAGCGAAAGTCTTGCCAGCCTGGGTAAAGTTTTTAACGAGCTTGGAGAGGTAATTCGGGTAAATAAGAAAGAAATGGATGCCATAGAAGCAGCTCACTCGAATATGAATAAAGTACAGGGGCTTTCGGCCTCAATAGCTGCCGAAGAAATGGAACTCGAATCCAGAAATCGGAGAGTTCAGGCTTTGAAGGCTGAAACTTCCAAAGCTAGCCAGGCTCTTGAGGATTTCAGAAAAGGTCCAGTCTGGCAGAGTTTACAGAACCTTCAGGCAGAACTTAACGCATCCAGGGAAAAACTCAGGAAAGCCGAGACAGGTTTGAGTTCTCTTGTGCTCCCGTTTTCGGGTCATCTCTCAAGAATTAAGAAACTTCACGAAAGCGGAAGGTATACCTTAAAGCCGGAAGTAAAGAAACAGCTTGATATTTGTCTTGAAGCTCCTGTGCATGTAAATCCTTCTTTTTTCCCGGAACTTCAAATAATATTCGAAGATAATGCCCTGGATATGCAGACCCAGAAAAAAGAAAAAGCTCTATTACAGGTCAAATCTGCAATCTCAAACTTTCCAGAGCGAAAAAAAGAGTATCTAGAAGCCCTGAAAGGGTTTGAAGCAAAGAAATCTGAACTCGAAAGCTCGAATACCGGAAAACTGGTTGAACTCGAACATAAGGAAGCTGAACTTTTGAGCAGGGTTTGCTCTCTTGAGGAAGATATTGAGGACTCTGAAAAGAAGCTGACCTCTTTAAGGGAAGAATTGGAACATCAAAAGAAAAAACTTCTTTCCAATCTCAGTTTAATCGATAGTGATTTGCGTGTAAACTTCCCAAGTCCTGTCTCGGAAGGACAGCATGAGTTCAGTTAAAGTTGTAGCTTCCGAGTTTCTTCTCGGGAGGACGGGTCCATTTCTCTCACTTCTTTCGCTCAAAAGGGCTAATTAGAGGTAGAAAAGCAATTGTTTTTCAACTTGCTGAATGAGGTTGATTTATCCTGATCCCATTTTGGGTCTCGGGGTGTGGGGTCACAATAATTTCAAAAAAGGTTTGAGTGAAAACCCGAGAAAACATATGGATTTGATAACCTTATCCTCAGATCCTATTCGGCGTGATCGCAAGCCTTTTTTAAAAAGGCTTGAGCGAAAACCCCAGTATACGTCCAAAACTGGATTTTCAGGTCTGCATCTGGAGATAAACTTCCTCATAAGGCTGAACCACTACAAATCCTTCTCCCTTGAAAGCCATCTGGAATGATTCTCCACTGCTTCTTCCAACCAGGGTTTTCAGGGAAATGTCAGTTTTTATCTCAGGTTCCAGGTTTCCTGACCAGGCAACTGTAGCATTGGGGTCAGTAAAGACCGGATGACCTGGGCTTACCCGAAGAGTTAAAGGGTCCTGGTGAGTTGTAATGGCAACCATACCTGTTCCTTCAAGTTTAATGTTAAAAAGCCCTCCTGCCATCATTCCTGAAACATTTTTCATCATTTTTATATTCCAGTTTAGAGAGGTCTCAAAGGCAAGTAGATCGTTACCGTTTACAAAAAGGGAATCGTTATCAAGTTTCAGGACTGACACTTTCTTTCCTTCATCTGCGAGATAGAGCTTTCCTTTGCCCTCGGCTTTTGTAAGGCTAGCTCCTTCACCTGTAAGTGCTTTCTTCACAAAAGTGCCTATTCCGTGTTCGAAAACTCCTTCCCTAGTAAAAACTATATCACCTGTGTACGCGACCATTGACCCCCTTTTTGTCCAGACCATTCCTTCAAGGTTAACCTCAAGAAGTCGCTCACGTTCCAGTTCAAAAATTCCCTGATTCAGATCCTTTTCTTCTGTGCTTTGAATAAAATCCTCTATTGAATAGCGTCCCAAGCTCTCATCTCTTTTTATATTATATTTTCTTAACTGTTTAATAATTCAATTGTCTATACAGTTATAAAACATTTCTCTCCAACTGCATTATCAAGGTGAAAAAAGAGTTTTTCCAGGCTGATTAGAAAGTTCAAACACTGGAAAAATCGGTTGAACTCAAACATAAGAAAGCTGAACTTCTGGGCAAAACTCACTCGCTTGAAGAGAATATTGTGGATTCCAAAAAGAAGTTGGCCGCTTAAAGGAAGAACTGGAACACCAAAAGGAAAAACTTCTTACCAGTGTTAGTTTTATCGATATTCAGTAATCATAAGTAATTGAAATAAATTCCCATAGTCATGTTTTCTGCAGTTATGGGAATCATGTTGGCAAGGTTTGGATTTTTATTCTAAACTGTATAGTTTATGTATTCTGACAGTTTTTATCTCCTTTAGTTATCCACTTTAGTAAAGTTTAAAAAAGAGGTTTGTCAATGACAGAGATGCTTTACTTCCTCGATTGTTATCTGAAAGAATTCGAAGCAACTATCGAAAAAGTTACAGATAATCGATTTGTGGTTCTTGACCGTACCGCCTTTTATCCTGAAAGCGGAGGCCAGCCCAGTGATACCGGAAAGTTGGTTCGTGAATCCGATGGAGCTGAATTTAATGTCCTGTATGTGAGTAAGTCCAATGGAGACATCGTTCACGAGATAGGCAGTGAAAATGTTTCTAATGGGTTAAAAGTAGGGGACAAGGTAAAAGGATTCATAGATTGGGATCGTCGTTACAGGCATATGCGTATGCATACGGCGACTCATATAATAGCGAACGTAATTGAAAAGGAGGCCGGGGCTCAGATAACCGGAAACCAGCTTGGTATTGACCAGAGCAGGGTAGATTTCAGTCTTGAAGTCTTTGATAGGGACAAATTTGCCGAATATGAGAAAATTGCCAATGACCTTATAGCCCGTGAAAGTCCTGTCAATCTCTATCTTGTAAGCCGCAAAGAAGCCGAAGAAAGGCTATCGCGGCTAACCACGCTGGCAAAAGGCTTTTCCGACGAAATAAACGAAGTTCGCATAGTCGAAATCGAAGGAGTCACTATCGAAGCCTGTGGGGGAACCCATGTTAAAAATACCGAGGAAATAAAAGGTATAAAGATCATAAAACTTCAGAATAAAGGGAAGAGTAATAGGAGAATGTACTTTACACTTCTGGATTAATCTCCAGAAACCTGAACTTTTTTCACTTTTATTTCTTTGTTGTTTTTCTTTTAGTTGTTTTTTCTTTGCTGTTTCTTTTAGTTATTCTTTCTTTGCTTTTTTTCCTTTAGTTATTCTTTCTTTGCTTTTTTTCCTTTAGTTATTCTTTCCTTTGCTTTTTTCTTTAGTTATTTTTTCTTTATTGTTTTTTAGTTATTCTTTCTTTACTCACTTTCTCCTTTGTCTTTTTCTTCTAGAGGTCATGTCTAAAAAAACCTTACTTTATCAGCAGAACGTACTGGGTCTCGACTTTGAATTTTTAAGTCTGAATACAATTATCTAATATTATTTTATAATTTTAATAAATAATCAATGGGGGATAAGATTGCTTAAACTAGGATATAAGATCGCACCTGAACAGTTCCCTCCTTCCGAGTTGCTAAAACAGGTAATAGCTGCTGAAGAGGCAGGCTTTGAAAGTATTGATGCCAGTGATCATTTTCACCCCTGGAGTGAAAACGGGCAAGCCTGTTTTATTTGGAGTTGGCTTGGTGCTGCAGCTGTGAGTACACAGAGCATAGAACTGGGAACAGGCCTGACCTGTCCCATTTTACGCTATAACCCTGCGATTATTGCTCAGGCTGCCGCAACCGTATCCTCGCTTGCAGAGGGACGTACTTACCTTGCAGTTGGAACCGGAGAAGCTTTAAACGAATATTCCGTGACTCTGGAATGGCCGCAATATGACGAGCGTCAGATACGAATGATAGAAGCAATAGGGCTTATCCGTGAACTCTGGACCGGGCAGAAAGTCAGCTTTGATGGGTGTTACTACCGGACAAAGAACGCCAAACTTTATACGCTGCCTAAAAACAATATTCCAATTTATATTTCTTCTCTTGTACCTGAAAGTGCCTACGTTGCAGGCTATTATGGAGATGGCCTTCTAACTGTAGGAGGAGAACCGGACACGCAGAAGTATGGGCAGATTCTTTCCGAGTTTGAAAAAGGAGCCAGGGATTCAGGTAAGAACCTGGAACATTTACCAAAAGCAGTAGAGCTCTTTGTTGACTATGGGACAGATCCTGAAACATCTATTGAGAACTTCCTGAAGTACTGGGCTGGAGCTCTTGTACCTGCTCTCTTCCTGAATAAAATATATACTCCCGAAATGTCTGCTCAGAATGGAAAAGTTGTGGGCTCGGATACAGTACGAAAAAATGCTTGTTTTTCCGAAAATTCTGAAGACCACATTAATTTTATAAAAAAATATATTGATTTAGGTTTCACACATATTTACTTACATTCGGCAGCTTCAGACCAGATAGCTTTCCTTAAAGCCTATGGAAAAGATATCTTACCGGCATTAAAAGAGACGGGATGAATTACCTTTTCATTTTTGGTTTGAACTTTTTTGTTCTAGACTTCTTTCTAGAGCGCAAGGCTTATGTTTTCAGGCCTTTTATTTCAATCGAATACCAGCTAGCCTGCTTTGGGGATGGAAAACTTTCCCGGTAACCGTTGATGGTAATATAATTTCTCAATTCCATTTTCGGTTATTACCTTCTGCTCAAACTAAATTGTTTAGGGTTATTATTCCCTTTAACGGAATCTGGAGTGGTTGCGCGAATATACCCGTTGCTTGCAGCAGGATATGTTCGCGCCAGTACAATTTTGATTTTTCAGATTTTTATTTCGATTAGTCGATTGGAATTAAAACTGTATAAGGTCACTAAAAAGTTGATTTTATGGCAAAAGAAAGCACTCAAAAATTAACGTGTGATCTCGATAGAAGAACTGCTCTTAAAGGTGAAGTTGAGCGCCAATTTATACACCTGTTTACAGGCATAACTTTAATTCTTTTAATCCGGGTAGCCGGTGATATGGCCCTACCTCTCCTGTTATTTCTGCTTGCTCTATATGTGACAGTCTCAGTAACTATTATCCTGGATAAGCTTCCGCTTCGTTTGTCTACTTTCCTGTGCAGGTGGGGAAGACCTTCAAAGCAAAATATACCACTTAAAGGCACTATCATGCTTCTTTGTGGAATAACTCTCTCTTTTCTATTATTCCCTGAAGAGATTGTATATGCTTCTATTGCTATAGTCGCATTCGGTGATTCTATAGCAACCGCCGTAGGGGTGCTGATAGGCAGGCATAAGCTGCCGTATTCGAAAGAAAAAACCGTAGAAGGGACGTTCTCAGGTATAGTAGCAGCCTTTTTACCATCTTTACTTTTCGTAACCCCTGCTCAGGCCTTTATAGGGGCTGCAGGTGGGATGCTGCTGGAAAGCATTATAGGTTTGCAGACAATCCGTGAACTTAACTCGCAAATTATCTTCAAGTTTTTCTTTAATGATAATTTTTTAATTCCTTTATTCTCAGGTTTCCTCATGTATATTGTAGGTTTATATAACTGAGAATAATCTCAAGACGCACTGTAATTTTAATTATATAAAATTATGTTTTCTTTATTTGTAAAAGAAATATCTAAAACGATATTCCGAATTCTAAGATCAGTTATCGAACTGATCATCCTTCTGTTCTTTTGTGAAATCTTCTCTGGATCGTTATTTGTTTATCGTTGTTGTTTTCATTTCTTATGCAATTTAGCTTTTATCTTGCACTGCTTATATATTCAAACTTAAAAAGTATATAACAAATTTTTTAAAATGCAGTTTCCCTTTGTATTTCTCGGCTTCTTCAAGCAGAAAAAGTAAATACGCAGTGAAAATCAGTATGGAAAAGGCTGACTCCAGTATTGAGAGTTTCCTGTTCAGGATAAAATAAAGAAAAACACAGCTGCAAACAGCACTACATAACTATCTCTTCTGAGCATCTCTATTTCAGTTTTTATTGGAGATATAATTGCAGTCAGCTCAAAATAAGCCCTATATCTGCAATATTTGATCCAATAACATTTCTTATTGCGGTACCTATTACCTGCTAGAGAGAAGCAATTATTTATGAAATAAGTTAAGAAATTGACGTTTTAACTGCAACAAGTGTCAAACCTATAACAAGTTCGGAAATACTAAGCTTCTTTGCAATTGCTGAGGCTGATTTTACAAGGTAATCTGAACCTTTGACCTAAAGATAAGACCAAGTAGAAGGATTAAAAAATTGTCTACTATCTATAAAGTAATCTGAACCTTTGATCAAAGGACAGAAGGATTGAAGAGATTTTCTGCGATTATGATTATATCTGGCCTATCTTTCCTGAATTTACTGCTAGTGATCTGGACTCTTCTAGAAAGTCAAATATCAAGTTTGTCAGTTAGAAGAAAATAGTCTCTTTATGTTTAGGTAATTGAAGACTTTTCAGTAGAGACAAATGTTTTATCTGGTACTTTTGTAAGATGGAGATAAGTCTTGATTTTTGGCATTATCATAGGTTGAAATGCCTGTCTTCATTAGATAGACTCAGAATTGTTTTAGACTCAGAATTAGTTTTATACTATAAAATTACTTTTTCAAAATTATAGGCTGAAATCACACCTATTTATTTTTATATGATACCTCTGAGCTTCGGTAGCCTTCAAGAAAGTTTTTCTGATATGTGGCTAACTTATTTCCTCATGGAGTAATTTTTCGGTAGCAGATGATCTACTAAATGGAATATTTTCTTTAAATAACCTGTTTTAAACCAAGCAATTTATGGGGGCATACTTTCAATAGATCTAACTAAAAACCCTTGTTTTCAGACATGTTCAGTCTTTAATTCTAAAAAAAAGCAATAAGCTTCTAGATCTAAATAGTCATCTTCTACTAAACGTTTGAGTTGAATTCTTTTTTATATTATATTTTACATAATACTCAATGGTGGGTGGGCAACTTATTGGGAAGGCAATAGCTACCTGAATCCAGGAGGTGAACTTATAAAAAGGAGTCCACGCCGGGCTGAAGAACCTATAAACCGGTGGGGAATAGGTTATACCTGAAAGTAGAGACGACCTTGTAAAGTTTGCTGAGGATAAGCAGGCAAGCAGTAATGTTCTGGACCTTTTGAGGGATTTCTAAAATAGAGTAACACCCTGATGACGCTACCAGAAAAATCAATATCTGGAAAACGAACACATCAAACCATAAAACCAAATGGTTACGGGTTTACTTAGCAGGAGTTTTAGAACAGATGCAGTTTAGGTTCGGATCATATCGAAAGAATGGGTTATCTCATTCAAAAGTGAGTTATCGAGTGTTATACAACCTATACGGCTGAATACACCTGAGAGTAAGTACAAGAAACTTGGCAATAAAGTATTCAGATAAAGCTTTCTGTCTGAAAAATATGTAGATCGCTAGAAAGCATGTCATACTGACTATGTCAGTAAGGAATTAAAGATATATAAAATACAAAAATCGGGGGAAAATTTATGCAGACCAGTCCAATTGAAGTCCAAAAAGCTCTAAAGGACATAAATTATCCTGTAAAAAAGCAGGATCTTATCGAGCACGCTAAAAAGCACAATGCCAGTAACGAAGTAATGCAAGTCCTTGAGAGTCTTCCAGAAAAGGAATATACAAACGCTGCAGATGTTAGTAAGGAATTCTCTGGAAAGTAAAATCATTAATAAATAATTCGAAATATGCAAAATATGGGGGAAAATTATGAGAAC
>DUGT01000131.1:60465-65247 GCA_013331275.1 Methanosarcina sp.
TCTGGAAAACAAGAACGACCTTTCATACCTAATGAAGAAAACAAGCAAGATATGGGGGAAAATTATGAGAACAAGTATGGCTGATGTTGAACATGCACTGAAAGGTATTGATTTTCCTAAAAACAAGAATGAAATTGTTAGTTATGCTCAGCAACATAACGCTAATAATGAAATAATTTCTGACTTGCAGCAACTTCCAGACAGGACATATAAAAATGCTGCCGATGTTGCTCAGGAATTTAGTGGAAAGCGTTTTAAAGGGGAGTCAAAATAAGGGATCAGGTCTCTGAGAAAGCTGTAAATGTTGAAATGAACTTAAAGGGGACTTGATTGGAGTAAAGGGGGAAACTTATGCATACAAGCCCTATTGAAGTTCAGAAAGCTCTAAAGGACATGGATTATCCTGCAAAAAAAGAAGATCTTGTTAAGCATGCTAAAAACCGTAACGCTAGTGATGAAGTGATGCAGGACATTAAAGAGCTTCCTGACAAGGAGTATAAAAACGCTGCCGATGTCAGTAAGGAGTTTAAAGGAGATTAAACTGGATAAAGGGGGAAACTTTTGCAAACCAGTCCAGTTGAAGTTCAAAAAGCTCTAAAGGATATAAATTATCCTGTAAAAAAACAGGGACTTATTGAGCATGCTAAAAAGCATAAAGCTAGCAGTGAGGTAATTGAGTTTCTCGAAGACCTTCCAGACAAGGAGTACACCAGTACTATCGACGTCAGCAAGGAATTTGAAGGAAAGTAATTTTACTTTAGAGTCAGTAAGGCGTTAAATAGGGAGTGAGTAAAAGGTTTCCCTTTATCCAAATAAAATTGGAGGCTAATAAACCTCCTTTCTTTATCCGGAATGCAGTTATTTGATAGTTATTTTCCAGGCTACTTTTGTCATAATTCTACTGCTAAAGTTTAGAAACCCATATTTCACAGTATTTTTTCGAAAATCAGCAATTCTCATAATAGTGTTTTTAAACAGATTTCAGTAATTTGTATATTTAATGACACTCGATGAAAATTAAATAATATCGTTTTTGGTCTCTAAAAACACCATATAGTTGCTTTTACTTCCTGCATAAAAGTTCAATAAGTCCATGTTGGATTGAAACTCAATAGCAGGAAAAATCATTAGATCTGAAAATTTATTACTGAAAGTGGATAACATAGGTAAAAAATACAGTAAGTGATATATGAGTTTTTAACTACCATGATATATATCATAAATCAAATTTATTTCAATATTTTTGCTAAATATATACTTTAGTGAGCTAAAGCAGAATAGTTTTGCATATTCTGCTTTAGCTCCTTAATACTTTAGTTCCTTAGTATTATTCTGGAAACTTGAGTATTGAACAAAACTTAATGATACACTTGAATGATAACGAAGTTTATTCGCAACTCAAACATTAACTCAAACATTAACTCAAGCATTAATAGAGTTTAACGCAACAATATTGCAGTAATTGAGTATCGATAACATAGCTCATTGGAATAAATTGCTAAGAATTCGACTTAAAAAGTAACAAAATTGTTGAAGCTTAATAAAGTTTAGTACAGTAAAAATAAATACCATTATGCTAGATATTAATAGTTCAATTAGTTCATCGAGACCCCCAGCAGTAACAGTTCATAAATGAGGCTCTTTTTGAATTATTTGATACTTCTCTTTGTGTGAACTTTTACGAGAATCAAATAGGGGAAATTATAATGGAAAGAAAAGGTTCCCAGAGTAGGGATCGGGGTTCCAGTAGAGAACGCAGCTATAGTAGAGGGCCACAGACAATGTACAAAGCAAAATGCTCAGATTGTGGCAAAGAAACGGAAGTGCCTTTTAAACCGGACCCTGACAGGCCGGTCTACTGCAGGGAGTGTTACGCAAAGCGCAAACCTAAAAGGTACTAATATTCGGCATCAAGCCTTGTGTTTTAGTTCTGATAAGTAATCTTCAGTTAATTCGAGAGGTTAATATTTTTACCTCAATTTCTCTTTTTCCTTGCGCTTTCTTTTTATCTTTTTCTTTAATTTCCTTTTTCTGTTACTTTTCTTTATATCGCCCTGAAATTACAATATATCCAGTCAAATGTAAGAACAAGTCAAGATTTCAATAAAGTCAAACTTCAAAATAAAGTCAAATTTCAAAATAAAGTCAAATATAAAAATAAAGTCAAAATATAAAAATAAAGTCAAAATATAAAAATAAAGTCAAAATATAAAAATAAAGTCAAAATATAAAAATGACCCTGTATAAAAAAAGAAGCTGTCTTAAGTTTAGGAGTGTTATTCCAGTCCCTGGGTTTCGAGTCCTCTTTCTAATTGCGTTATATCAAGAGACACCTGAAAGAGAGCATCTCTTCCCACATCCCTTACATTAATTTCTACGGGTTGAGATAACGTAGCTTTGATGGTTCTCCAATTTTCTCTGAAGATGTCAACAATTTCCCACGGGCCGGCAGAACTGTCTTTAACCCTATCTCGAGCAAGTTGTAAAAGCAGGTGTTTCTTTTCTGTCGGGGTGAGGTTTTCAATTCCTTTGACTTCTAACTCACTTACAGTCGCTTCACCCATTTTGGATCGAGCTACCATTGGTTCTCCCGGCTCATCTTTTATTTCATTTGTTACTTTTCTTTCCATCAGTTCACCTCTTTATATTTTCGGCCCGGTTCATAATCAATAATTAGAGCATAGGTCTGAATGTTCTTGGGTCCATGTGAATATTCTTCTGGCAATAACTGCATCTTGTTTCAAGGTGTGTCCCTGCTAGAAGAGCTCTCTCTACTTCTTCCTGAGGTGAGATGTACTGCGTCATCTCCTCTCCGCAATAGGGACACTTTATCTTCAGCCAGTCAAGCCTGGTCAGTTCTCTCAGGTTCTGTATTAATTTTCCTAGAGCATCCTCATAAGCCTCAGGAGAAAAGACAATGGGTTGGAGGTGGTGTATCAGGATAGGTAATTCTACTCCTACTTCGACTAGCGGAATTATAAGCTGATCAGTTCCGACTGCAAGGCCAATCTCCTGATTTACTTCCGGAGACCCTACACCTTTCTGTGTGAGAATAGGGATAAAACAGTCTGATTGGCGAATACCAAAACGTATCCTTTCACTCAGGGAAAGAATTCGAGCTTTCCTGTACAGGGATGAAAAGCTTTCGAGCTCCACGGCCCAGAGAGACCTGGCAAGTTCCTGAGCAAGTGGCTCGTCCTGTTCACAGTGGGATATATAAATTTTCGAAATCATGGGTTCCGTATTTTATATCTAATGTTTCAATTCCAAAATCTATTCTTATTTTTGGAAAAGTCCGTAATCCTATTATCTATTCAAAAATAAAATTTTATGAACTTACTTCAGAGTCACAGTAATAGGTTACTTTGTTTTCTCTGTTTACTTTGTTTTCTCTAGTTACTTTATTTCTCTTGTTACTTTGTTTTCTTTGGCTTCTTATCATGTTCAGTTTCCGGCTCAGGATGAGGTATCGGTTCAGGTGAAGGAACAGGTTCAGGCTCGGGTTCAGGTATCGGTTCAGGTTGGAAAGATGTTTCTTTGTTTTCTTTTGGCAAGATGAATCCTCCTTTATCAGAATCTGAGTTTCAGAACTCGTTTTTAAAGATTTGTTTTCTGAGAAATTTGCTATTTTCTGACTTTGTTAAACTTTCCCTGTTAAAAAGTAAGTTATCAGGAACTTGCTTTAAATTAATTATATTTTTGAAAAATGTTACTATCATGCAGTACTGAAACCTGATCGGTCAGTCTTGTCCGCCAAATCCAAGTACTTGTCTTGATATCAATAAGGTTAGCGTTGTCAATTATAGAAATATAGGAATATGAGTTTCTGAACTCAGATCAGTTATTTCAATTTTATTTTATTCACTAATTTCAATGACTGCAAATTAACTTAAACAGAGTAGCTTAATAAGAATAAGAATAAGAATAAGAATAAGAATAAGAATAAGAATAAGAATAAGAATAAGAATAAAAATAGAAAATAAGGCCATAGGCTTGCTTTTTCCCCAAGAAAATAACATATAAAAGCCAATTGCAGTGATAAAGCAAGAATTATATCCTGGAGGAAAACTTTCAAGCAGTGTAAATCGGCAGCTTTTGAGGATGAACAGTTTTACTCTCTTCTGAAAATACAAACGATAAAATATTTTTCTACCACTGGATACTAGGCTGAACAGAAAGTTTGATCGAAAACTCCTGTTCGAGATCTTTATCTTTTAATTGCACTATTTTTGTTATTTGTTTTTTCTTTTTTGGCTATTGAGTATAAAAGCATGAGATATTATAAAATAATTTATATAAAAACAAACGATTATACAATATAGCTGGTTATTTAACGTAATGTCTCTAGCTGATGGTGTAAAACTATCTTTAGTAGCTGCAGCCTGTACATTAGTACTCGTTATTATACCCGAAAACATAGTTCATACTGATCTTGATTTTGCATCCAAATATTCACCTATATGGATTTTTATATTTTACCTATTCTTGAAAGAAGAAACAAAAAATAATATTTTACCATGGTACTTTTTAATGATTTATACAACTGCTGGAATTTTGATTCTTGAAGCAATCAATTCTTTCAATAGTACGATATAATTACTAATGACGCTATGTAATTAATTATCATATTATCAACCTTTTTACCTCCCGAGTTCCGTCGCCCGAGTTCCGTCTCGGGAGGACGGTTCCGTTTCGCTCACGTAGTTCGCTCAAGTGGATTAATTTATGAACAAAGAAGTTTCACTTTCCGAGTCCTGTCTCGGGAGGACGGTGCCCTTTTCG
>DUGT01000131.1:65536-76392 GCA_013331275.1 Methanosarcina sp.
CAACCGGCGCAACGGTTGCGGGTTAACGGTTGCAGGTCAACAGTTGTGTAATAACACTTTCACTCTGAGGGCTAATTTATCCTAATTTTGCTTGTGAAGTCTTCAATTGAAGTATCTAAAAGTCATGCATAAATTTACAGAGATTTTACGGGAACATATTAAAATTCAATATTATGGTCTCGTACAATTTAACGAAGTAATTTCTCTTTGAACTACTGTTCTCCTTTCCGCTGATTCCAACAACTTTAAAAGTAATGCCTATAATCAAAATGTCAATTTTAACGATGACAAATTTGGGTTTGCAATTCCTGATTTGTTCCTGATAAAGCCGGGTTGTTTTCCGGGCTTTTAAGTTTAGAAGCTTTACGAGAGATTAAAATGGAACTTGACGAAGTCATAATCACACGGGCAATTTTTGATGAGTACTCTAAGACCTTTCTTGACTACACGGAAGTTGATGTGGCACTTATAGGAGGAGGTCCTGCAAACCTGGTAGCTGCAAAGTATCTTGCAGAGGCTGGGGCAAAGGTTGCCATTTACGAACAAAAGTTATCGCTCGGGGGCGGCATGTGGGCCGGAGGCATGATGTTCCCGCGTATCGTTGTACAGAAAGAGGCCTGCCGCATCCTTGATGATTTCGGGATCAGGTATAAAGAATACCAGCCCGGATACTATGTGGCAAATTCCGTAGAGTCTGTCGGGAAGCTGATTGCTGGTGCGACTTCAGCTGGGGCTGAGGTTTTTAACCTTGTGAGCTTTGAGGATGTTATGATCCGGGAAAATGATAAGGTTACCGGAATCGTCATAAACTGGGGGCCTGTCACGGCACAGCGCTTGCATGTCGACCCTCTAATGATCCGTACAAAACTCGTAATTGACGGGACCGGGCATGATGCTGTCGTCTGCAATACAATTCTCAGGAAAATTCCCAATGCAAAAATCGGAAACCTAGGAAAGCTTGGAGAAAAACCGATGTGGTCAGAGGTTGGCGAGCGCCTGGCTGTTGACGCAACCAAGGAAATTTATCCAGGCCTGATAGTTGCGGGCATGGCTGCAAATGCCGCGACCTGCTCCCCAAGAATGGGCCCGGTTTTCGGAGGCATGCTTCTCTCGGGAGAAAAGGCTGCAAAGCTTGCCCTTGAAAAGCTTAAAGAACTCTGATACCGATCCAGAAAGAACTTTTAGCCGAATTTTGTACTTATTGAGGGCCGGAAGGCAGAAGCTTTTCTTTTCCTGAGAAGTGTCTCCTGCCCTTTCCGGCAAAAACTTTATATAAAAAAACTCCTTCTATAGCTTGCTTCAATCTGAAGTGCCAGACCCCTGTGGCCGGGGTAGGGTAGAGGTCCATCCTGTGGCCCTGTGGAGGCTACGACCCGAGTTCGATTCTCGGTCCCGGCCCTAATTATTTTTTTGAATTTTATTCTCTTACCTTTTAACTAGTATTTTTTTCGATGTATCTATTTTCTTTACTCTTCTTGTATAGATGCCTTTCAAATGGCTTCTGGCATTTTTACTATGGATTAAGCTCAGGAAAAGCTTGAGTTTCTTAACCGTACCGACAAAGAAGACAGTGGTGAACGCGGAAATTTTTGGTGTTATCTACGGTTCATTCGTAGTTTACCTATAACTACCTTAACTTACTTGTAGTTCACCTGTAACTTATATCTGACTGGACCTTAACTTACTTGTAATTCACCTGTAACTTATATCTGACTGGATTGTATCTGACTGGACTATACTTCATCAAGCAAAGGAAACAAGAATTAACATGAAAGCACTTATTATAGACGGCTATGTGGATGAACCTGCCTGTCTTGGGGTTCCTCCCTACCTTTCTCCTTATCCGCGTTATATAGCAGGCGCTCTTAGAGAACGCGGGCTTTCCGAAAATGACATTCACTACCTGACCATTGACACCCTCCGAGAAAACCCTCCTGGAGCAGGGGACCTTATAGAAAAAGCAGGCCTTGTAATCATTATAGCAGGCATGACGGTGCCAGGTAAATATCTTCGCGCTTCACCAATTACACTCAGGGAAATCGAGACAATTTTTCGAGCTTCACATGGGTTAAAAGTTATAGGTGGGCCTATAAGGCTCGGTTTCAGTGGGGAAGGCGGAAGGGCCGCAAAAGGTGCTGAAGATAGAATAAACTTCTCAGGTGCGGTGCTTGCCAGAATGGACATCGAAGCTTTTGTCTATGATCTTTTTAAGGACAATGTTCTCGGAAGTTTTCCTGCTAGGCTCCAAAATCCTGAGACTATAGAACATCGTTTCAGGACAACAGCCGAAATCGGGCGCTGGGGGCCCAGAGGAGCTTTTTTGATCAGGCAGCACCCTGATTATCCTTATTGCATGTGCGAGCTTGAGACATACAGGGGTTGCGGTAGACAGGTTCATTGTTCTTTCTGCACAGAGCCTTTTTACGGGGCTTCTGACTACCGACTTATTGAGGACGTAATTTTGGAAGTATCCACCCTTTACTCCTACGGAGCTCGCTATTTCAGAATAGGCAGGCAGCCAGACCTTTTTTCCTATCACGGTAAGGATGTTGGAGGGCCTGTTCCAAAACCTGATCCAGATGCTATTGAAAGACTCTATAGAGGAATCCGAAACTCGGCTCCGGAACTGTCTGTGCTCCACATGGACAATGCAAACCCGATTACGCTTGCAACTTATCCTGAAGAATCTGAACAGATTCTAAAGACTATAATTAAATATCACACAGCAGGGGATGTAGCAGCTTTTGGAATGGAGAGCGCCGACAGGGCAGTAATTGAAGCTAATTCCCTTAAGGCAACCCCTGAAGAAGTCTTTGAGGCGATCAAACTTGTAAATAGACTTGGAGCTGTTCGAGGCGCAAACGGGCTTCCCGAAATCCTTCCTGGGATTAATTTCGTGCATGGACTGATGGGGGAATCCAAGAAAACTTTTCAGCTCAATTACGATTTCCTGAAGGAAGTACTCGATTCTGGACTGCTACTTCGCAGAATCAATATCCGCCAGGTCATGGCTTTTCCCGGAACCCCAATGTACGGAAAAGACGAAGCTGCGAGAAAGCATAAGAAGCTCTTTCTGGACTACAAGGTACGGGTAAGGAAGAACATCGACCTTCCAATGTTACGACGTGTAGTGCCTGAAGGTACTATTCTCAGGGATGTAATGTGTGAAATACACGAAAAAGAAATTACTTTCGGGAGGCAGCTTGGTTCATACCCTTTGCTAGTTGGAATTCCCGCTTTTCTGCCTTTGCGGAAAGTTACTGATGTTACTGTCACAGGTCATGGAATGCGTTCAATTACCGGCATACCTTATCCTCTGTATATTAACACCGCTTCTCATAATCTCATTAGAGAGCTTCCAGGGCTTGGCAGGAAATCTGCGGACTCAATAGTTGCCGGAATCCCCTACACTGATAGAGAAGACTTTCTCAGACGCGTAAGCGAAGGAAATAACTTGCTCCGGTTTATTGAGATTTAATAACCTTTGAACTTTAATTACTTTTGCTATCTGGGCCTGTAGAAAACTTATCTAAATCAGCTATAATGAGCTGAAATAGGTAGGTAAAAACATGTCAAGTTAGTGAGTTCAAATTAATGAAAACCCTTTATTATAGAGGATTTCTACAGAGCCGAAAATCCTTTATTACAGAATTTCTACAGAGCCGTTATTTGTATATCCAACTATAAGATTATGGAGTCAAGTTACCAGGTTTATAAAACTGGATTCATGCTGCATGATGTCGAATAATGGTAACTTAAAGCCTTTAACTTCCTCTAGTTCAAGGTTTACGGTGGTCCCTGAAGGTTCTTTAAAGAGTTTTCAAATTCCTATTTTTCGAGATCTCCAGAGCTTTCTTTAAAATAAACACCTATTTATCCAATTGAGAATCATTTTTAGTTAGGGTTTCGGAAGGGATTCTTTGAGGGGGATTTTGTTGAGCAAAAGCGCGGAAAATATATCTAGAGTAAAAATTGCTCTTCAGCTTAGTTTCATTGTCTGGGTCATGATTGTGATCTTCGTTTTCTATGCTACGTTTGAGGCGACGACCAAAATGTACGGAACTTTTTTGTTGCTATTTACGATAGTTATCTTCACCCCTTTTCTACCGGATGGGAAAGGTTATGATGAAGACAAGTCAGAGTAACTTCAAGGTAAACCGGGTTTTCTCCTGTCAGTATAGCTGTCAGTACAGGTAACTCTCAAAACTTTACCTTTTTACATAAACTCTCTACTTTCTCAACCGTGAAGATTAAAGTCCTATTATAGCTACAATAATTAAAATAACCTTTATAGGAAGAGTTTTAAACTCTAAGAGTTCTACAAAAGGAGTTAATGGGGGGCAAAGAGTAAGGGCTACAATGAGCATAGTAGCTACAAGTAGATATCTTTCGGTTTTGCTTCTGAAGAAGGATTTCCTGCTCCTTATTATCAGGACTATCATTGACCCGAAGTAATGAATTCTATAATTCATAATGTTTTTAATTGTTCTATTATGCTTTATGGTAGGGTAACTGGATTATAAAAGGTCTGGTAATCAAAGACCGAACTGGTAAAGTCAAATACATTCATAAGCTTGCCGATGAAATTTATGCCCCAACTTTGCGGCTCTTCAACCAGCTATTATCAACGATATCCGTGGTTATGGCTCTTTACGGAAAATCAGTTAATAAATCAGTTAGCAAGATCTGTTAGTCATTAAGGTATGTTCTACTGGATTTCTTTTCTTTCTCGTCTCTTAATACGGTTGCCTTCACCTCGATGCAATAAGCAGTTTTTGAAATCATCTGTAGCTCCTTTCTGCCAGAAGCAAAGTAAACTGCTGATCATGATGATGGTTATAACGATACACAGTATCCGTAGCATCTCTAAGAAAGATAGTCCGACTGCAAAAGTAAAGGCTGCAAAAGTAAAGGCTGCAAAAGTAAAATAAGAGTAATCAGACTCTTAAATTTGGAAAATAAAATTGTTAGAACATTTGAACCTTTTTGGTTTGAGGAGGTTGTCACTTTACTTTTAAGGTGCTTACTGCTTTCTGAGCTATTCAAGCTTTCGTCAATTTGGAGCCTCTTGAGCTTTTGGCATGGTAACGCTTAAGAACTCAACATTAATCTTGTAGTAACAGGATCTCTCCTTCTTGCCTGCCTATCTTTTTTCAGGCCTACTTAACTCCCAGGAGCATAGCCAGTTCTTCTCCTTCCTTTCCAATAGTTGACAACTCTCTCGCAATTTCCGACTTCTCAAGGTATTTCTCTGTCCTTGTCCCCCCAGGTTCTTCGATCTTGATGGTAATTTCCCCTTCAGTATATCCTTTTTTAAGGCACTCCGTTACCAGTCTTCCATATATGGAAGCAATTAGTTTCAAGCAGTCAAAAATTCTGTTTTCTTCAGTTGCGTTTTTCCCGTCAAGTGTGATATTAATAAGCCTTTTCGATCCCACGAATTCGGTGAAAAATCCCCTTAGCTTTGTTATAAATGCACTGACCGAGTCTCTGTTTAATGCAGCAGCAAGTTCTTTATCTTGTGTGATCTCGTAATCCCTATGCATAATTAGGAAAGCTTTATCATTCCAAGAAATGTTGAACCTGTTTTCCTCATCCTTGTCTTCAAGTACGGCTTCCAGGATATTTTTCTCACTCTTGATGTTCTTTATATAGAAGTCGGATACATCGAGTTTCTTTACTTTCTCCTCTCTGGATAAAATCCCACTCTTAGACCATATAGGCAAAGTCAGGTTTTCCAGGTCTTTTACCTTCAAGGTGTCTTGTGTAAAAGAAAGGTCAAACTCGTACTGCAGGTTGTCAACAAGGCCCACCTGTTTCCCCCTCAGCGCTTTATCTTCTATGAAAGCATAACACATATTTTGGGCTCCATAAATACTGTCTTCAAAAAAGGGACCAAGGACTGAGAGTATCCTTGTATCAAGTTGCTGCATTTCCATTAAGTCCAGTTTATTCTCCTTGTCGAGTTCGGCAAATTTTTCGTTTTTCTTCGTCAATGCCAGACTTGAAGAGGTCTCAAGAATTTTCTCTTTGATCTCAAGAAGTTCAGCTACATCTACTCCGGCTGTGTGGGTTTCAACACAGTTCCTCATTTCCTTATCAAACAGGTCTATTTCTTCAACCCTTTCTTCAAAGGCTGCCAGCTTTTCTCGATTTTCATTTTTTATTGTAATAGCTGATTTTTCCAGAGGTATAACTTCTTTCGAAATCGCTATAAATGCCTGTATATCCTGAATAAAGTCTCTTTGAACTGGAAGTTCAGTAGAATTCTGGAAAGTATATCGAATTTTAATACCCCCATCCTTTTAGCACAAAAATGTTTTTATTTAAACTATGTATTTTTCACACTTTAAGTTTGTCAGCTTTGATTTTGATAAAATAATGTTGCTTCTTTCTATCAGGTGATTTCTTTGTTCCCAGCTTGGAAAGCCTCTTAATGTCTTTCAAAACAAAACCTTTTAATCCGTAAATCTTCTACATGCAGGTCTTATTTTTACACATTTTACATCTTTAAAAACAAAATATAAACAAAAATAAACAAAACGTTCTAAAAAAGAACAAGTTTTATATGTAAAATGTAAAGGATTATTACTAATATACATCAAATTCTTTTTTAGCACTAATTAAATTTAATTATTCTATTCTGTCAGAAAGATTTATATCAGTTATAGTGTAATCTTAGCTATATTATCATCCTAAGATAATATACAAAGATATGTGCCCAGCATTAAAATCTACATCTTACAGTTGGTGGAAATTTAGCTCACTAAAAATTTTCGCCTTTCGATAACGGGTACGTGTCTGATGTTCAGGGTTGTCTGTCAACACTGACACAAAAACAGGATTATCAGCTTCCCTGGGCAGCAAGAACAGACAAGTTAATACTTGCCGCATCAGGATTAATGTTACCCCACTTCTACCAAAAACGATTTCGGAGAAGCGTTGGGTTTCTTGTCAACCGAACAAACAAAAATATCAGTTTAAATATCAATTTAATTATATAGAGGGGGTTGGGTTACCAAATAGGGGTAAAATCTAATTTACAGTAAACAAACAGTATTACTTTATTTAAACTAAAAACCTCTAACTATGCCTATATTAATTTACTGTTTGTCTAAATCGTTTAAATAGCTGGGATCTGCTATATCTTTAACTTACGAATATTATTAACAAATATCTATGATGTTTAAACTGGACGAAAAATTGGATATTTGCGGAATCTAGGTGTAAAATATGAAACAAAGATTGATACAATTCAGTGCGATATTCATTATATTCCTTTTATCAGGGATAGGATACGCATTTGCAGAACCAATACATTTTGATATAGGAAATATGAGTGCTAATGTTACTTACAACGAAACAGGTCCTTTCAGGCCTGGAGACGTTGTAAATATCGTGGCCGATTTCAATAACTCTGTCGATCACGCCAATATATCATTTACCAATGACTCTGGTTCAGATTTAGGGACTGAGGCGCTGATGACAAAAATAGATGCTGATTCCTTTGGTTTTGATTATGAGATTCCAGAGGCTATACTAAATGATGGTCCTTTGGGTTTAAAGATATCTCCGTTTGACGCCACTGGGACTAATATGCTGGGTGCCGATGAATTTCTTTCAGATTCTGATGCGTTTGAACTTGATCCTGAAGGCGATTCAAACGTTACTGTCACCTATAACAAAACCAATGTTGTACCGGGAAACGTTGTAAATATCACAGTTGATTTCAATACAACTGTTGATAACGCCAATATATTGATTACCAATAAAACTGGTTCACCATTAGTTAATGCATTGATGGACCCACTGGATGTCGGTGATAACTCCTTTACTTATGATTATGCTATTCCACTGGACATAATAAGAGGTAATCTCAGTGTAGACATAAATGCATCTGATGCAACCGGAGCTATGCTGCTGGATGGTAAACCTTTAGCAGATCCTAACGCATTTGTGTTTGATCCTCACGGTTACTTAGACATCTTTGTCACACATAACGGAACCGGCACTCTCAGGCCTGGAGACGTTATACGTATTCTCGCGAATTTCAGTATGCCTGTTGATCATGCCAATATATCGATTGGCAATGGTTTGCCTGGAGCTAGTAATGCAAACCTGGTAGGCGCTGATTTCGTGACTGATTATCCGATGACAGAAATAGATGATGACACCTTTGCTTATGACTTTGATATTCCGGAGGATATAAGTGGTCCGCTGGATATGGACGTATCTGGATTTGACGATGATGGTAATCTGCTGGGCGACGAATCTTTCCCTGACGAGTTTAACGTTGGGGACCCATATATATCGGTAGTTACCCCTAGCTCCGAATTTGCTGCCAAAAAGTGTGTCGACTTTAACTTCACTGCATACGACACATACGGTCAGTCTGGAGGTCAACTTACCTATACTTTCTATCTCAATGGCGTTCAGAAGAGTAGCGGGGTTATAACCTCTGGGCAATATAAGCAATTTGAGTATGATTTAAATGATGGTATGTACACATGGGAAATTAAAACCAGGGACAGTTATGGAAACACACACACAACTGGATCTCGGTCTCTATATGTGGATACTAAATGTCCCAGTGTAACACTTACTTCCCCTCAAGATTGCTACAAAGAGTTAATAGGTGCTACTGAGTTCAACTTCACTTGTAATGATGCTTTAGCTACTCAATATAGTGATCTTGACCTCTCATACCAGCTGTATATAGATGGGCAACTTGCTGAAAACTTTTCTAATTCCGGTAATTATGGGGATGAGTTTTCCGGGAGTGCAAAATCTGGAGAATCCATAGTTAAGGAACTTGAACTTGATGACGGTGCTCACAACTGGTCGGTTTATGTTGAAGACGGAGCTGGAAACAAAGCTACAAGTGAAGTTCGGGATTTCTATGTTAGCCTTGACGGTTTTGTAGTCAATCTCGAGTCTCCGAGTGGCGGATATGTTCCAGCAAAACCGACATTTACCTTCACTGTTCAAGGACAGAATGGGGAAGGGGCAGGTCTACCTTTCAACTACAAGCTTCTCATTGACGGCAAGGAAGTAGATGCAAGCTGTAACCAGAAAGATAAGGACCTGGCATGTTGCGATGATGAAAACTGCGATCATGGTGACTTCACTCTCGGTGAAGACAACTATTCAGTAACAGCTTCAGTAAACGATGGAACGAACAAAAACTGGACAGTAATTATCACCGACTGTACAAGTGGCAAAACTTACCAGCCTGATACGCATTCTTTCTCAGTTGACAGTGTTGCTCCGGCTTGTGTGGCAAACCTGAATGTTGAAGATGCACTTGGTCAAACTTTTTGGCAGTATGTAAATGATTATCCCGGGCTGATGGTTAGCTGGAATGCAAGTACCGACAAGGATCTTGCCGATATGCCTTATGAGGTTTATATCAGCTCATCTAAGCCAAGCTGTATTGAGGATATGCAATTGGTAAACACAACCGGATTAGAGACTCACACAGATGGCTCACTGACTCCAAACCAGAAACTTGAAAATTCAAGCGTTACAAGCCTGTGCATTGAGGCAATCGACGGAAAAGACCTCATTTACGGCAAAGACTACTGGGTGGCTGTAATTGCTCGGGACAACGCCAGCAATTATAACTCTAAGTTCTCAATGTGTGGACCTGTAAGGACATATGAAGATATGACTCTCACGCTTGAGGATGGCTGGAACCTGAAATCCGTGCCGAAGGCACTTGTAGATGACTGTTCTGAAGATGTCTTTGGCAAGGACAGCACAGTAATCTACTGGGATGGGTCATGCTGGCAATTCCCTGATGACATTGAACCGTGCAAGGGTTACTGGGTCTATACTGCAGAGCCTCTCATGACCAATGTCAAGTTCAAGGGAATGTCATCTAACAGTACCAGTCCTTATGCGCCTTCTTCTCTTGAGCTCTGTGCCGGATGGAACATGATAGGGCATACATCTTCGTATTATGCACCCTGGTCCACAACTCTGTCTTCGCTCAATGATTTTGAGGCTCTAGGAGACTACAGGTTCTCTAACCTCATGACTTATGATCCCGGTGAAGGTTGGGGTGGCATAATTCCTAGCGTTTCAGATCTCATGGGCAACGAAAGTACTATGCAGTATCTGAGTAGTGCTGATCCGAGACCAGTTGGAGCACTTCAGACCGATTTCTGCATGGTTCCAGGACAAGGTTACTGGATCTTCATGAAGGATAAGGGTACATACGCATCCATTGAAAACTCGTACAAACCGGATCTTATGTCCGACTACTCGGGTATGGAAGATGTATAAGTTCGAAAACAATTGACTGTTCAGCCTCTTCAGGCTGAATAGTTCTTTTTCTTTTTGTTGTTCACATCTAATTGGAGGTCTACAATGAATAAAAAATTAAAAAATGGCCTTTTGGGAACATCCTTAATACTGTTGTTTTTCCTGGCCTTCTCCCAGGGTTGTATTGCAGCAGCGGACGTCCCTCCATCCCCCCCGATGCTTCCAATGACAGTAACAGGAATTACTCTCATTGATGGCAAGCCTGCTCCTGATGGAAATGTTGTTGCAGCTTACCTTAATGGAACAGAGTTTCTCGCAAATACTTCCTCAGGAAATTACTCTCTCTTTATTCCTGGTACAGCTGAAGATGAAGGAAAAATGATTACTTTTAAAGTGGACGGAAAAGATGCTACAAGCAGTGTTGCCTGGGAATCCGGAGTTATAGTTACCCTTGAGCTACCTGATGGTAAAGCGGTCTATTCCGAGACTGCTAAAAGTAATTCAAATAGCAATTCAGATAGCAATTCAAACAGTAATTCAAACGGCAACTCGAATAGTAACTCTAACAGCAACTCGAATAGCAACTCGAA